>JAIYCK010000188.1 GCA_027488055.1 Flavobacteriales bacterium
ACCTGGGCTAGGTTTCGTTGTAAAGAGAAAGAGGACAGTTGCCTGTCCTCTCTCTCGCTACATTGTTTTGTGATCCCGCTGGGACTCGAACCCAGGGCCCATACATTAAAAGTGTATTGCTCTACCAGCTGAGCTACGAGATCAAAAGAACGTATTGTTGCTCTGTAAAAGCGGCCGCAAATATACTCCCACATTTCATCTTTGCAACCATTGTTAAGAAATTTGCACATTTTTTTTATAAAATCGCTCAAAGGCCTTAATTTGCTAGGTTTTATTCACTGTGAATGAACCTTATAGCTTATTGACTCCCTTGCCGTCTCGAGGCGCTATAAAAGAGGAGGAGGAACAATTTCAAGACTTTTTCTTGAGACCCATATTGCGAACGGTGCCCAAAGACCGATCATTCCTGCAATCAAGCATTTATAATGTCAGTCCCTTATAGTCATGGATTCCGTTGCAAAACACCCAAACCCATAGACAACGGCCTCTTGCTAAGGCGCTTAATCAAAATGACCTAAAGAAAAATCAGGAAGAGGCAACTTTTCTTTTCGTATTATTGTCAACTGCAATAGAAGCCTTTCAAGGCTTGAAACATCAACCAAATAAAACATTCATGAAGAAGCACCTTATTCTTGCTTTTGTTTTTTTCGGAGCCCTGAGCTTCGACACTTCAGCACAGTCGACCATTCCCGCCTCTGCTAAGACCCAACAAGCGATTGATCTTGGATTGTACAACCCTTCCACAGACGAAGAAATGATCGAGCTCAATACCAAAGCAGAAAAAATGTGCTGGGTAGAAAATGTAAAAGGAACGCCGAATCCAGAAAATGTGTTTGTTTTGATGACTCACACTGGTGAAGAAGTATCCCTTTCCCTCAGTCAATTGCTGAGCATCAATCCTTTGATGTATGAGTTGCCGCAACAAACCAATGTGTGTGAAAACCTATTGGTTCAGACTACAGACGGCACCTACCACATGCTCATCGTACGTTCGGTCACGATGATGGAAAATGAAATTAAACGTGCATCGCTCAAATCCAAATAAACTATGAAACTGTCATTGAATAAGCATTTAGTTGCGGCCATAGGCCTAATGATGAGCTTTGTGGCTTCGGCACAATCGGAGGTATTTAACATTACCGACCATGCTACGTATGAGACCTGTGATGCCATCATGCACGACAGCAATGGTGGATTGGTGCCCTATTCTGCCAATAGCAACAATACCATTACCTTGTGTCCTCCTGCTGGAGAAACGCAGGTGAATTTATATTTTATTGGTTTCAATTTGAGTGCAGGAGACAACCTCAGCATCTACGATGGCGCGGACATGACCGCTACACTCATAGGCACTTACAGCGGTGAAGACTTACTATTTGAAACCATTTCACCCACCAATGCCACAGGATGCCTAACGGTACATTTTGAGTCTAACGGCGACGATCTAACAGGTGACTTCAGTATTCGTATTTCATGCGGCACGCCATGCGACTATCCAGTGGCGCTGATGTCCGCCGAAGCGGATACCTTGCGCATTTGTCCGGGTGAGCAGTTCAATATCGACGCCAGCGCCTCTTTTTGGACCGAAGGTGTGGATCTCGAATCTTGGACGTGGGACTTGGGCGATGGCTCTGAAAATGTTGCTTCTTGGCCGCTTCTCACTCATTCCTATGGTACGCCAGGTGGATATCGCGTTCGTCTTTATCTCACTGATGCCAATGATTGCAGCAGCGCTAACATTCCTGAAATCGTGGTGCTGGTATCGACTCCATATACTTTCAATGTGGATACTTCCAACGATATCTTTTGCATTGGAGAAACAGTTTACCTCGGCAGCAACACCTATCTAAACAATACCGCGGCCGGCTTTACAGGTGAGGCTCAAAACGGGAATACCAATAACTGGACTGAAAACAACAATGTCGTATTCGACAATGGGGTTTACATTCCAGATAACCAAGGTTGTCTCTACACGGAGATTACTTTCAACCAGTTCGGCACCGCAGCGATCGATGAAGCTGAGGACATCCAATCGATTTTAGTCAACATGGAACATAGTTTCGTAGGAGATATCATCATCAATATCATTTGTCCAACCGGTGAAGTGCTAAGCCTATGGCCTGAAGCTGGCGGAAGTGGCACTTATTTGGGTGTGCCAATCGATATCGACGATGGTGTGCCAGGTCAAGGATTTGACTACACATGGTCACCTGCTTCTACAAGCGGCACATGGCTCGAAGGCATCAATGGATTTGGAGGAACTATTCCGGAGGGAGATTACGAACCTGAAGGAGATTGGGCCGACCTATTTGGTTGTCCTTTGAACGGCACATGGCAGTTGGAAATTTGCGACGTGGTTGGTGCCGATGATGGTTGGGTATTCGAGTTCGGTATTCAGTTTGCTCCTGAATTCTACCCCGCTTTGTTGACATTCACTCCTACCGTGGGCAATGGTTGCGACTCTAGTTACTGGTCCAATCAAAACCTTTTGGAAACCATTGGCGGAAATTGCGATTGGGCAACCTTCATCCCTACCGAAGGTGGCATTTATGACTTTACTTACACCGTTGTCAATGATTTTGGTTGCACTTATACAAGTGAGGTCACTATCACGGCAATTGAGCCTCCTGTTATTGATGCGGGTGATGATTTTATTTATTGTGGAACCTCGATGCAAATCGATGCAACTTTGGTCAACAGCGTTCCCAATGTTCCTTACTCCTATGTTTGGACACCGGCATCTGATTTTGTTTCCAATACCGTAGTAGATCCAACCTTGGTTGCGGGCGCTACCAGCGACGACTTCGAATATGTCGTGACCGCC
>JAIYCK010000280.1 GCA_027488055.1 Flavobacteriales bacterium
ACCGCAGCAGAAGAAGCGACTTATTTGGCCAAACTCTGCAAACAAGTATATATGTTGGTGCGCGGCGACAAAATGCGCGCGTCCAAAGCGATGCAGCACCGAGTGACCACCACTCCGAACATTGAGGTATTGTGGAATACAGAAACGGTAGATCTTTTGGGAGATCAGGGCGTAGAGGCGGTTTTGGTGAAGAACCGTGTAACCTCTGAAGAGCGCACCCTCAAAGCCACTGGCTTTTTTGTTGCAATTGGTCATACACCCAATACAGCGGTATTCAAGCCGTTCATCGATATGGATGAAACCGGTTACATTCTCAATGTGCCAGGCTCGTCCAAAACCAATGTGGAAGGCGTTTTCGTAGCGGGTGATGCTGCGGATAAAACCTACCGTCAGGCCATCACTGCAGCCGGTACAGGTTGTATGGCGGCTTTGGATGCGGAGCGTTATCTTGCAGCCAAAGGAATTCATTGATGAACACACACCTACGCACATATTTTTTGGGAAAGTCAATCGAGCGATTGGCTTTTCTTTTTTTACTGCCCACCTTGTTGTCAGGCACTTGTCAAACACCTATTGCACCTGCCGTTTCGGTGGATTTACCTCAAGGTCCTGTTGAGCAAGAACAAGCCATTGTCACAAAGCAAAACCAACACGATAGTATCCCAGTAAAAATATATAGCAAAGAAGATCTGCTCGGTCGTTTTGAGCCTTCCAAACATCCTGATTTTACAGTGATACAAAAGGAGCATACTGGCAAATCTGGGATTTATATGCAGAAGGAGGCCTATGATGCGTTTCAACGCATGTGTGCAGCGGCCAAGAAGGATGGGATTTCAATGGTCATTATTTCGGCCACACGGAATTTTGATTACCAAAAAGGCATTTGGGAAAAAAAATGGCTGCGCGAAAAATACAAGGGCATGAGTGAGCGCGACAAAGTAGCCGACATTCTAAAATACAGCAGCATGCCAGGTACAAGCCGCCACCACTGGGGCACCGACGTGGATTTTAATTCGGTGGAATTAAGTTATTGGGAAAGTGGAGCGGGAGCCAAGCTATACACGTGGCTGGTGGCGCACGCCTCGGAATTTGGATACGCTCAAACCTATACGAAAAAGGCCGCAGGTCGCACAGGTTATGAAGAAGAAAAGTGGCATTGGAGCTATATGCCGATTGCGATGGAGATGCATCGTCAATATAGAACTACCATACAATATCAGGATATTTCGGGATTCTCAGGGTGCAAAGAAGCGGCCAACGTCAACGTGTTTGAGACCTACGTGGATGGCATTGCACCTGACTTATTGCCTGAATAAGATGGAGTTATTTGCGCAGTAACCGTCGTTTCAACTGAACTCATTGCGGTGTGTTTTTGCATAGTCTGAGCCACTTGTTATCTTTTTTATGGACATAAAAAAAACTGCCTCTTTCGAAGCAGTTTTCACGATGGGTGATCGATGGGGTTCGAACCCACGACAACCAGAACCACAAACTGGGACTCTACCAACTGAGCTACGACCACCGTGTTACCCAAAACTTCTTTTGGGAGTGCAAATAAACTAACTTTATTTGAGTTTTGCAACTGAATTTTGATGGAATTGTCAATTCTTCGCCTTTGTAGGCGGAAATCAGCTGGTTGCAGTACAGTTTGGAGTGGGCAGATCTCTGCACGATGCAGGGCTGGTTCGTTTCATTATTTCCGATCCCGTTGTATTCTTGCATTCATTAAGTCCCTTTGACATGCGTATTTTGATGACATCCTCGTGGTTTCCGTCGCGCAAGCACTCCACTTTGGGCAATTTCGTGCAGCGCCACATCGAGGCCATTGCTACGATGCACGAGGTGGTTGTGCTGGTGTGGTTTCGCTTGGACCAAGGTGAGGGCATCGAAGTGGTTAAATCAGCGGAAAATGGAGTCACCATTTACCGCGTATATTCAGCACACCGCAAATGGCAATGGTGGAAGGCCAACGCCGCATTGGGAGCTGGATGGGCAGCAATAAATCAAGATGGGATTGGCTCCTTTGATGTGGTGCACCACCATGTCACTTTTCCGATTGGGATTCAAGCGGCTGTGTTGGCCGATGAAATCAAAGCGCCTTTGGTGGTCACTGAGCATTGGACCATCTACAATAAACAAGTGCGGCGCGATCAACCTATTGGTTTGAAGCGGCTCTCCATGCGCGTATTGGTGCAGGCCAAGGTGATTTGCCCCGTTTCTGAGGATCTGGCTGCAACCATGCAGGCATATGGCCTTGCCGGCAATTATCAAGTGATACCCAACGTGGTAGATACGGAGGCCTTTCAAATTGGCACGCCAGCAAACGGATTTCATTTTTTGCACATCAGTAGTTTGGATGATCGCCACAAGAACATCAGTGGTATTTTATTGGCTTGGTCTGAAGTATGTTCAAAAATACCCGGTGCAGTGCTGCATATTGGCGGTGATGGCCCGCATCTCCATTGGTCGGACGTGGCCATGCGCATGGGGATCCCGGCAGAGTCGATTGAATTTTTTGGACAGTGTTCGGTAGCGGAGGTGGCTCAACGCATGCGTCAAGCACACTGTTTGGTGATGTTCTCTCGCTTTGAGAATTTACCCGTCGTGATTGTGGAAGCGATGGCTGCGGGTTTACCCATTATTACCAGCGATGTGGGCGGCATATCCGAGCATGTTCACAAAGAGCGCGGGATGCTGGTGCAATCAGAGCACGAGGATGAATTGCAGGCGGCTTTATTGTCCATGCCGGCACTTTGGTCTACATATGATCGACAACGGATTCGCGCATACGCACAAAAACACTTTAGCAGGGAATCCGTTGCTCGGCAGTACGATGCAGTTTATCGGGCTGCAATAGGAAATGGGAAGGACTAAAATCCACCATCGATATCAATTTCCGAAATTCGCTGGCCGTCTAAGAAATCAGATGTATGCTTCAAAACTTCAATTACACTGGGATAGGTGTTCTTACGGACGTCGTCTGTTTCGTTCAATCCAAGCCATTTCACCTCCGTTATGCCTTCGATTGCTTGCGGTGTGAGTGTGGCATTGCCATCGTGGCGCATGATGTACCAGGTAGTCGCTTTCAGCATCGGATGACCGTTTTGCAGGTATGTATGCCAGGTAGTGCATAAATGTTGCTCGAGATGGAGATTAGCGATGCCGCATTCCTCTTCAACCTCGCGCAGGGCGCCTTCTTGCACCGATTCGTCGTCCTCCACCTTGCCTTTGGGTAAATCCCATTTATCGAGTCGGTAGATGAAGAGCATCTGATTGTGAGGGTTGAGTACCACGCCACCGGCCGCCTGCACAAATTCGAATTGCGTGCTGAAATAGGTCCATGCGGCCGCCACATCGTCACAGGCCATAATCACCGATCGAGCTCCGCGGTGCAGCGCGTTTTCGATGAGCATGGTATCCATTTTTCCTTTGCTGATAACTAATTCAGCTCCTTTATCGACAAGGGTTTCAGCGATTTTGTGATGTGCAAAAATCACTGGTCTATGGGCGAAGTATACTTTGTATTTTTGTGGCATGATGAATTATGAACGCGCACTAAAGGTAGCGGAATTTTTGTTGCAAATTAAGGCTGTTGAATTAAAGCCTGAAACTCCCTTCACATGGGCATCTGGATTGAAGTCACCCATTTACTGTGACAACCGCAAGACATTGTCATATCCAGCGGTTCGCACTTTTCTGCGCCAACAATTTGTGGAGGCCATTCAAGAGAATTTTGGCAAACCAGATGTGATCGCAGGTGTAGCCACAGGAGGCATAGCTATTGGAGCTTTGGTGGCCGAAGCGATGGGATTGCCCTTTGTGTATGTGCGTTCTGAGGCGAAGAAACATGGACTTGGCAATCAAGTAGAGGGTGTTTTGGAACCCGATCAAAAAGTAGTTGTCATCGAGGATTTGATCTCCACCGGTGGCAGCAGTTTGAATGCTGTGGCGGCTTTGGAATCGGCAGGTGCCAATGTCTTGGGGATGGTGGCCATCTTTACCTATGGGTTCCAACGTGCTACCGATGCATTCGATGCAGCCAATTGCAAGTTGAATACATTGTCCAATTATGATGCATTGCTGAAATACGCATCACAAGGCAATGCCATCAGCCAGCAGCAATTGCAAACCCTACAAAGCTGGAAAAGCGATCCGCAAAAATGGTCGGAGAATTTTGTCGCTAGCGACTTGAACGCATAAATTGATATACGATAAACAACTGAACCAACATGACTGAGATAGAGAGCAAGAAAGTAGTGGTGCCTGCGCCAACAGACAAAGTATACGCATTTTTATGCGACATGAATAACATTGAAAAATTGTTACCAGCTGGCAAATACAGCGATTGGAAGAGCGATGAAAAGTCGTGCTCGTTCAAAATCCAGGGGGCCTACACGATTGTACTCAACTTTGTCGACGCCACGCCGCATAGCCAAATCCGTTATGTTTCGGGCGATGGATCTCCGTTTTCTTTTTCGTTGACCACCTTTTTGAGCGCCGAAGGCGATGGAACAAGTGGATATATGAAATGCGACGCGGATATCAATCCATTTTTAAAAATGGTGGTGCAAGGTCCGTTGAAGAATTTGTTTGATTACATGGCAGAGAAGTTGACTGAGCATGTGGCATAACGGTATGGAAAATTTTGCCGAATGAACATTCGGTATTTGCCTTATTAGGTGAAGGGATTCGCCGAAGGTAGTCCGTCTTGCAACATCGCCATATTAAGAGATTCAGCGATTACAATTTTTTCTTTTTAAGAATATTCGAAATCATCGAATGTATAATGCTCAGAATTTCATAGAGAAATCAATGGAAGGAAATACCTCATTATAGGAATTCGGTTGCATTATACCAATAGCTCCAATCATCAAATTGCCGCGCTTGAAGTCAAAATTGAATGCTAAGTGAGGATATTGAAGGAAGTATATACTGTAATCTGCGCTGTAGATAGGATAAGACATGAAGTAACTATATCTTTTTTTGGGAATCATAATGTTTTCGAAAAACAAACTGAATTTTCGAGTTACTAGAAACCTGCATCCGTATTGAAGTGATGGCGCTATGAGCGGAACACTTTGCATTTCAGAATCATTCGATGAGTTTGAGTATTGTCTTATCCTTTGTATGCCGTAACCTATTCCGCCGCTAATATTCCAGCGACCATGGGAATACGTAATAACGGATCTACCATGGAAAAGGATTGAATTAAAAACGGGTTTAGGCAACCAATTTTTGGTTTCAATTGCTGCCACATTCATTTCTAAATTGACATACATACGTTCACTAAGCCGACCACCAATGGCAACAAAGGTATGTGGCATTTCAGGATCCTCTGCATCTAACATGGACAACAGTCCAGCACCAATACCGGCGGTAATATTTTTTGTTATGCCAACAACAACTCGGGAAAAACCAACTAAGGATAGCTGAGCGTATCCATTTCCTTTTCCCAGGGGGATAGCAGTAGATGTAAATCCATATCGGCTTTGCAAAATCCTTGGATCGGCTCTGAGGTATGAACGCATTCTGATGGTGCCACTCAGTTGGGTCACTGCGGTGTCTTTAGGAATGTTGTTGTGCTGTGCCGATTTATTTGAATTTCGATTCTGAATTCCATGTTTGGGATTTTCTTTGGCAATCGCTTGCGTTGATAAGGAAATCAACACCAAAAGCAAAACGAAAATCCGATGTGGGACGAAATTTGAATTCGTTGCGATCATACAATTTGATGGTTTTATAAATGCTGTGAATCTTCGTCCCAATCAAGCACGGATGCCTGCGTGTGGGTTTAAATTTTACTCACTGTCATTTTATACAACCAAACCTTGCCATCCCCCCACAATTGGGTCTGACGCAATTCACCTTTGCGCAAGAACAACAGATTCAGATCACCTTCGAATTGGCGCAACAAATGCTGGAAATTTTTATACGGCGCGACTCCATTGATGGTCATGATTTCATCACCGATCCAAAGTCCAGATTCATCCGCTGGTGAATGCTCAACCACGGATGTAACAACCGCTTTGCCAATGCTTGTAGCAACGCTGAGTCCATATGCCGACGCACTCCATGTTGTGGCAGGTTGACGCGACATTTCATAGCCAAAGACTTTGAGTGCGGCAGTGATAAATGGCTCGTAATCTTTCGTGTCATAAACGATGTCGTTGAATAGGCCTGACAAATCGATTCCTGCTACTTCATTCACCAAGGCCATATAATCATTGTCGGAATACCCTTTTTTCATTTTTCCAAAACGCTCATACATCAAACGCATTACATCATCAAGACTCTTCGTCTGCTTCGTGTGAAAACGAATCATGGCGTCGGTAATGAGCGCAATGAGCGCGCCTTCGTTGTAAATGGATACTTTGCGCCATGGCACGCCGGGTGTGTAGCCATCCAGCCAAGTGTCAATACTGGAACCGGCAACTGACAAGTGCTTGCGCCCGTTGTTATCAAAATGCTTCTGCAACCAATCGGCCAAAACCTCACACCATTCTTGATCACTGAATAATCCAGCGCGGTGCAACAGCATATCTCCATAATAGGTAGTCACGCCCTCGGTCACATATCCAAGCTGCGAATAGTTTTCGCGGGTATAGTCATAAGGCATCATTTCAATCGGACGAATGTTCTTCACATTCCACGTATGGAACAACTCATGGCTACTTATACCCAACAAATCTTTGAATAAATGGTCTTGCTGGAAGTCCGCGGCTGGCCCCATAGCGATCAAGGTGCTATTGGTGTGTTCGACACCATGGCGCACAAAGTAGGGGGTGAATTGATATAGAAAATGATAGTCTTGGCAGGGCAAATCACCAAAAATCTGCAATTGGGCACGCGTGAATTTTTGGAAACCTTCCACGAGCCTTGCCTCATCTAGCTTCACATTTCCTTGGATCCATATATGATACGTGACAAATTGCTCCTCATAGGATAAATGGCGTAAATCGCGCGAAGTGATCAATGGAGCATCAGCCAATTCGTCAAAGTGAGCCGCTGATAAGGTGTGTTTGCTAGGTTGCTTCAAACCACAGGCGATGTCGTAATCCGCCGGTAAATCCAACTGGATGGTATACGGTAGTTGTGGCGCATCTGGTCGAAAGAAAAAACAATTGACTGGATTGATCTGCAATTGATCTTCGTCGAGGTAGGTGGATCCCGCATTCAGTTCATTTGCATAATAAGCATACCGAATGATCACTCGGTTTGTGTTTTCGCATTGCACCACCCATTGGTCTTTGGTGTTTTTTCGAAATGACAGCGGTCGATTGTCTTCATCTGTGCATCGCCAATTGAGTATGTTTTTGGCGAAGTTGCCAAGTTCATAGCGTCCTGGGCGCCAAGCTGCAAGCTGAAGTGTCAGTACATTGATGCCATCTGTTTCGAAAATGCCTTCGAAGTGAACGTAGTGGCGGTGTGGTTGCGGAATCCGAACAGAATAGTGAATCATACACGTTTATTTGCGCTGAATAGCTTCTAATATAGGTTGGCCAATGCTCGCATTGGGGTAACTCATTTGACAAATGGCTGCAATGGTAGCAGCAATGTCTGTGATGGCATAGGGCTTATGTGTGGCTCCTGGTTCAACACCCCAACCGTAAAATAGGGCGGGTACATGAGTATCATAGCGATACGGTGAACCATGTGTGGTGCCTTGCATCCCATATTCAATGTAACCGGGTTCGAGGATGTAAATGAGATCACCAGAGCGTTCGGGGTCGAATCCCAATTGCACCGCATCGGCCAATGGATGGCGTAACATACCTGTCATCAAATTGTGTTTGGTAAAAGCGGTAGCAATCGATGGCTGGGTCACCAACCATTCAGCTGCGCGCAATTGTGCATCTTTGGGTGAAATGTTCTTGGAGGCAAGCAAGGCTTGATTGAAGAAAATATTGCAATTGCTTTCGTTCACAATCCAATCGCCTGCGCCGTACCATTCGATCATTTTATTTTCCATCGCCATTTCAATTTGGTCGCTCTTCCAATAGCCACCAGCGGCCTGCTCAGTGGTGGTAAAGCTAGGCGTAGGTGCGCCTCCGTGATCGGCGCTAAGAAATACGAGGTATTTATTTTTACCTACTTGGGTGTCCAAGAAGTTTAATAAATCTGCTATATCACGGTCCAAGCGGAGATAACAGTCTTGGATTTCACGCGAGTGAATACCGAATTGATGACCCACGTAGTCGGTGGCAGAAAAACTCAAGCAGAGTAAATCGGTGAATGCATCCGCACCCATATTTTCGCCTGCGATCGCTGCTTTAGCAAATGAAGCAGTAAGGGTGTTTCCAAAAGGGGTCGCTTTGAGTAGGTCGTATTGTCCATTGGTCGAGGCCAAGGCAGCCATGTCATAAGGAAATACAGGTCGAGTGGTGCCTTTGAATGGCATTTCATAAGCGTTGTTATCGTCCATGCTTTCGTCGTAGGTCGCTTCGTCTTTGAGCAATGACCAAGTGGCTTGCATGTATTTGCTTGCTTCGCCATCAGCATTAAATTTTGCAACCCATGAGGGCAAAGCGTTTCCATACCAATTGGATGTAGCCCAAGCTCCTTCGCTTCCGCCGATAAACCAATATGCTGCATCAGCTGTGCGCCCTGCGGTCAAGATGGCGCCGCGGTCTTTGAGTGCGATTCCGATCACCTTTGAACGGTTGTTGGTTGCGAGTTTGATTTCATCGCCCAAGGTGGATGACAGTAAATAGTGTGGAGACATTTTGCAGCCTGCACTTTGGCTACCTACTCCAGTGG
>JAIYCK010000072.1 GCA_027488055.1 Flavobacteriales bacterium
AGCAAAGCCCATGCTTTGCGTTTTCTAAAGCAGCAAGGCAATGTTCAAGAGCTGTTCTAGTTGGGTTCTTTCCACGCGCATATGCGTAGCCCTTGTGCACTCCTGGTGACTCTTGAACGTAGGTAGATGTTTGATAAATGGGCGTCATGATGGCGCCTGTTGTGGGATCAGCAGACTGACCTGCATGAATGGCTTTGGTGCCAAATCCTTGTTTCAATTGACTCATAATGTGAATGCAATAATGCGCGGCAAAAGTACATCATTGTGCGCTTGATAAGACGATGATATGATCACTTCGGTTTGACTATTCTATTGGCGTTGGCTGTTACAAAAGACTTCCAACCACTGAAAGATTTACCAGCCGCAAGGCTTGCATTGGACGTTTGGTAAAAATGACACACCGCTGCAGCTAGGCCATCTGTAGCATCCAATTTGGCCGGCATATCAGCATCCGCAATCTTGAGCTCCCTTTGCAGCATGGCCGCTACTTGCTCCTTACTAGCTGCGCCATTGCCTGTAATACTCTGTTTGATTTTACGCGGCGCATACTCCATCACAGGCAATTGGCGGCTCAAAGCCGCGGCAATGGCCACACCTTGGGCCCTCCCAAGCTTCAACATACTTTGTACATTTTTGCCAAAGAAAGGCGCCTCGATGGCCAATTCGTCCGGATGGAATCCATCAATCAATTGAACCGTGCGCTCAAAAATTTTCTGCAGCTTCAAATGGTGATCTTCAATTTTTTCCAAATGCAACACACCAAGGGTAACCAAGTGCATTTTTTTTTCGCGCACTTCTATGATTCCATATCCCAATATAGTGGTGCCTGGATCTATGCCTAAAATGATTCGTTCCTTGCTGCTGCTCATTGGTTTCAAAGATACGTGTCAAGACATTCAATCCGTCCATGGAAGCTGCTTGTTCATAATTACCTTTTGGTTGAAATGCTATGGATGTGTGTGTCTTGTTTTATTATTGTGCCATGGCAGAGCCCTCTCATATCTGGATTTACATCGCGCCACTCGCATGCATATTGATCTATTGGATAAGATCCTATCGCGCTCTGCAGACTCTGCGTAATCTGGTGCCGCCCTCAAGTGAAGTTCCAAAGAATTATACAAAAAGGATATTGGTCATTGTCCCCTTCTGCGATGAAGTGCTGCATCTGCCGCATCTTTTATACGATCTGGCGCATCTTGACACTTTAGATCTGAACGTACAAATTGTTCTGGTGAATGATCATAGTCGCGATCGGGGCGAAGTCTATGCGCTGGAACACAATCCACTGCCCAACTTAATTGTAGTCGCTCATTCGACTGCGTTGCCCGGTAAAAAAAATGCCATCCTCTTTGCGCTCGAACATTTTGACTGCGATGTATTCTGTACACTTGATGCAGATGCACGCGTGCCTGCGCATTGGCTCCAATCAATGGTTTCCAATTATCATTACAGCGAGCCAGCCATGGTCATTGGACAAGTAACCATGCGGCCAACACCTCAGTGGATCGGACGATTCCAATGCACAGAATGGCTGTTGTTGCAAGGATTGACCATCGCGAGCGCTGAAAAGTTCAAGCCGGTCCTGTGCAATGGTGCCAATCTCTTGATTGAGCGCGCCAGTTTTGAAGAATCTGGAGGATATTTAAGACACCTTGAAACGGCAAGTGGCGACGACATGTACACCATGCTCACATTCAAGAGGTACGGTGAGGGTGGCATCAAAATGCAAAGCGAGGCGAATTCGGCTGTCGAAATCCAACCCATACCAACTTGGAAAGGATTGTGGAGGCAGCGCGTGCGTTGGGCTTCCAAAAAAAACCTAGTGCGCGACAAAGACGTGCTGCTATCGGGGTTAATTATTGTTTTAGGCAATCTTTCGCTATTGTGGTGTGCACTATGTTCACCCTTCATTCCATTCACGAGCCATCTGTTCTTCTTACTCCTCGGAATGAAGTGCATCGCTGATTATGGGGTGGCAGATCATATCGCCAAGCAACGCAAACAAACCTTTCAAGAAGTCGACTTGATTGCGCTCAATTTGATATACCCCTTGTATCTTGTGGCAGTTTGGATTGGTGCGCGATGCTATACTCCTATCTGGAAACATCCTAAGAAGAGGTAACCCGCATCGGGATGTGTGAAAAATTATTTTCCGCAACCTTTCAATTGACTGCGTGCTTGCTAAGTTTGTCTTGATGCAGGCGACCACATCTCGACATACTTCACGATGGAGTAAGTTCCGTCAAAACAAATCCGCTATAGCGGGTATGATCTGTATTGTCTGCTGCCTGCTCATGGCGTTGGGTGGCTCCTTATTTCGACCAGACGACACCAAGTACGCAAATGATCAACATTTGGAACTGTCTTGTTTGCCTCCTAAAAGCAAAGTGAAATTCTTCGTGCTTAAGGCCGCACCACATCTTTCATTGTTGAACCAATGGTGGCAGGGAGGCGCGCCGCAAGGGGACGAACTCATTTCATTTGATGAATATGCTATTGAAGGCGACCATATTCTATTTAAAAGGTTGACTCCTGCGGGTAAATGGAATATAACTTACACTGCTTCCCTCGCCGAATTGGGACTGACAAGTTCATCCTTGCCTGCTGATCGAATCCACGTATCGACCTATTGGTTAGGGACTGATAAATATGGTAGGGATGTATTGTCCCGTCTGATGGCCGGCACGTATATTTCCTTGGCGGTTGGAGCAATCGCTGTATTGATTTCACTGCTTCTAGGTATTTTAATTGGGCTAGCGGCAGGCTACTATCGCGGATGGGTAGATGCGGTTTTAATGTGGTTCACCAATGTCATCTGGAGTATTCCAACTTTGTTGCTGGTCATGGCCATCACTTTTGTGTTCGGCACTGGTTTTTGGAAGGTGTTCTTGGCTGTAGGCTTGACCATGTGGGTGGAGGTTGCCCGCATTGCACGAGGACAGGTATTGAGCATTCGTGAAAAAGAATACATCGAAGCAGCGCGGGCCATGGGTTTCAGCGACATTCGCATTATGCTGCGGCACATACTGCCCAACATCACCTCGCCGATTATCGTGATTAGTGCCGCGAATTTTGCATCGGCCATCTTGATCGAAGCGGGCCTCAGCTTTATGGGCTTGGGTGCGCAAATCCCCGTCCCAAGTTGGGGCAATATGATCCGAGAGCATTATAGCTTCATTACCACTGACATGGCCTTTCTTGCTCTGGCACCAGGTATCTGCATCATGTTGTTGGTTTTGGCCTTCATGCTTGTAGGCAACGGCCTTCGTGACGCGTTGGATGTCAAATCTTAGTCAATACTATATTCACTTTGGACCCGTTCCTGATATTTCAATTGTTACATCGATCGAATATCCGCTGCCGCTGCATTCCGCCAATCGCGATAAATCACCTTCTTTCAAAAATCCCATAACGCTTAATTGCGCAAGGCATATTACCTTCGTGCCATGGAAAAAAATGCCCGTATTTACGTCGCAGGTCATCGGGGAATGGTCGGCAGTGCATTGGTGAGGAAATTGGAGGCGGAAGGACATTCCCAATTGATTCTCAAGACATCGGCTGAATTGGATTTGCGAAACCAAGAAGCTGTCAATCTTTTCTTCGAGAAAGAAAAACCGGAATATGTGTTGCTTGCCGCTGCCAAAGTGGGAGGTATTCATGCCAACAATACCTACCGTGCTGAATTTTTATACGACAACCTTATTCTCGAGGCCAATATCATTCATGCTGCGCATCAGCATGGGGTTAAAAAACTTCTTTTCTTGGGCAGCAGTTGTATTTATCCAAAACTCGCTCATCAACCCTTAAAGGAGGAGAGTCTACTCACTGGCTTGTTGGAGGAAACCAACGAGCCGTATGCCATTGCTAAAATTGCGGGCATCAAATTGTGCGAAGCTTACCGCGACCAATACGGAAGTAATTTTATTTCGGCCATGCCGACCAACTTGTATGGCCCCAACGACAATTATGACCTGCATAACTCGCACGTATTGCCGGCATTGATACGCAAATTCCACACAGCCAAAATGCAAGGAGAGCAAGAAGTTGAAGTGTGGGGCACAGGCGCACCTTTGCGCGAGTTTTTGCATGTCGATGACTTAGCAGCAGCTTGCTATCATTTGATGCTTCACTACAACGAAAAATTGTTTGTCAATGTGGGATCAGGAGTCGATTTGAGCATCAAGGCATTAGCAGAGATGATTCAAGAGATTGTTGGCTTTGAGGGCAGTATCCGCTGGAATACAACCAAGCCAGATGGAACGCCACGCAAACTAATGGATGTCTCACGCATTCACTCCTTCGGCTGGCAGCATACGATCTCTTTGCGCAATGGAATAGAATCCGTATATGCAGATTTTATGAGCAAGGAACTATCCGAGTTGCGTGCCAAATGATTCGCGCTTTTACTCATCCCCTTCTGCTTCTAGCTGTTGCCCTGTGCATTGGCATCCAAGGCTATGGCCAAATCCAGCAAGTTCCGTTGCACAGGTGGTTTACGCAAGAAATTGACCGAACGGTCATTCGGGACAGCTCCATTGTCCATGTAGGAAACAAACCGATTA
>JAIYCK010000044.1 GCA_027488055.1 Flavobacteriales bacterium
AACGTTTGTGCCCGGTATGGCTTTCTTATCGCCATTTTTTGCATTTGTATGCAATTTTTTGGCACTCAAAGCCATTCGCAAAGACGATGATTTGGTACGTTCAGTAAACCGTGTACGATGAAAGTATTTTGGTGGATGGGATGCATGCTGCTCTGTGCTTGCAATGTCCAACGTAAAGCGGATCTCACGACATCACGTAATGAAGAGCACCTCCAGGATAGCTTGAGGGTGCATTTTATGCGCTTGGAAAGCGAGGTCTATGGTGATTTTGTGCCTGTCAGAACATTTCATCTAGGACTTTTGCAAGAAATACAAGCACTGACTAGTCCGTATTTGGAGTTGGATACTATTTTCAAACAATTACACGAGGAAGCTGACTCTGTCATCATTCAGCGATTGCATTTTGATGCCCGACAATATTCGCACATCGACCAATTACTTCAGGCAGTGCAATACCATCACGTGGAGTATAGTTTTTACAAGGTAAAATATGACCAAATTTGCGCTGAAAATGGCATTGAACGGCATAGTTTGCGCCATTTTGGAGAGATCATCAATGCGAAAATCGAATCTTGGAATGATTCATTGGAAGAGGCGGGAAGAATTATGGCAAGGTGCAAAACCCATCTGCGAAACACTGCATTCAAGCCCAATTCAAAGGAATATATCCAAGCATATCAGCCTATCAGTCAATTGGAATTGGAAATGAAACACCTTTCAGCCTCCATCATGCAATTGCAAAATGCAGAATCTCGTTTTGTCGAAGCCAATGTGGAAGAATACTACTATATAGGCCCCAATCTGCGACCGAGACGAGAGATACTTGCTACCGAAGGAATAGTCAGTGAAATCGCATTGCACATGATGGACATCCACAAATGGCAAAACACTTACTACTCACAATACACTAAATAGATTTATTTCGAGATCAAGGACACAATGGATGCGTCCAAAGGATCTACGCGGCTGCCAAATGAACCCAAATAGTTACCATCTGGTCCAACAAGAAATTTGTGAAAATTCCATTTCACTTCAGCATCCTCTACATTATTCAAGCTCTTACTTGTGAGCCACGTATAGAGGGGATGTTGGTTCTTCCCTTTAACATCGATTTTACTTGAGAGGGGAAACGTCACACCATAATTCTTTTGACAGAATGCGGCGATCTCTGTTTCTGATCCAGGTTCCTGACCCAAAAACTGATTACATGGAAATCCGATGATCACGAGCTTGCCTTCAAATTGCTTGTACAATTTCTCCAATTGCTCATATTGGGGAGTAAAACCACACTTGCTGGCTACATTTACGATCATGACATACTTACCCTTCAAATCGGCCATCGACATGGAATCGCCGTTGATGGAAGTATAACTTAAATCGTATATATTGGAGGAGGTTTGACCGATCAATTGCGTTTTCAAAGCGTGCTTATTCTTTTTAAAGGCATAAATGGATACCATCGCCAAAACGATGGAGATGATGATAATTATTTTCATATTAGTAGAACTCATTATTTTGAATTTTGTTCAAGATCGCTTAGAAACCTCCGAAACGTGCCACAAAATCGTCGCGTTTCTTTTTGTTGATCATATACAGATAGGCATACTTATTCTTTCCTTCCTCAAACCTACGTTTGTCGTCCTTCACTTCTGATAGAATAGTGCTAAACTCCTTGTCACTACTGGTGATGTTCATGATGCCGCCTTTGTATTCAAAGTAATACCAAGTGCCCGGATCCAACTCCAAATACATACGGAATACATCAGCTCCACGTTTTTTCTCGATTTCAATCTTGCCCTTGACATATTTGAACAGTTGCTTCTTATCCAAACTGGCTATACCTATCGGACCAATGCTTTGGAAACTCTGATCAGCTTCATTCCAAAACCACTTCACATCCGCGAAGTAAAAGGTGCTCTGCAATTCTTCAGGTACACGCTTCAATTGACCATTCAGTGTGAGTTCGGAGATCAACTTATCACTTTTTTCATTTCCTAATAACTCGATCAATCCTTTTTCATACTTCGTTTTACTGACGTCTACAGCAGCCATGTTGGGCCAACTTTCAATCTGCTCATACATGCGCTTGATGGCGGCTTCTTCAATGGGGAAGTTTAGGAGCGAAGTGGTTTGAATATCAATATCGCCAGTAGTCTTGTACTTCGCGTCGCCCACATTGGTGAACTTGACCATGCCTAAATCAATATTAAAATCCACTCGACCATCACCGATCAACTCACAGGTGGCCGCATTCAATACCATCAAATTACCAGGCAGTTTAGACTGCTTGATTTTTTCCTTACTACCGATTAGGTATCTGTTTGCCACTTTATCGTAGTACAGGAAACCAATCGCCTGTATCAATCCTTGGTCAGATTTTTCTCGTATGTCACTTAAGAACGCCGGATACACATCCATGGGACTTCCATCCGTGACCATAATTCCCACACCTAATTTAGACATCTTCATGTCACGCATGCTTGTGTCTACCGGGATATAAATTTCCTCCGGATTGACTTCGGCACTGAACTTAAAGTGGGTTCGGGGCATATTTTCACAATTGTGGAGAATCTTCACGCCTCCCGTGTATTTCAGGAATTTATTATTCGCAAACAAATTCACATCTCCATAATATTCATAGGCTGGTGACAAGAAAAATGCATCTTCTTCTTTGATGGCTCCTTGGGCAATGGTTTGGTAAGTGCTGTCCACGCCAATGTTATCAAAGTGCATCTTGAATTCCTTTTTACTCTCGTCAAAATATGTAAAATCTCCAGACCCATGGTAATTTCTACGACCATCAATTTCAAGGGATGCATTGTAGATTTTATGATACTGTGTTACATAGTTGCTCAGGATCTGCGCACGTTCCAATGGACGCATATCGGCCAATCGGTCAATGACCACTTTGCCACTGTCTGGTGTGATTTTAGAATCGGCCACCACAATGTATTGAATTTTAGAGCATGTCAATACGCTCTTTTTCAAATCGTATTTAGCCCTTGGCGAAAGAAAATTCAAACTGTCTTGTCCCTCAGCGATACTATAGAAATTAGACTTCTTCATTTCCTCGCTCGTGTCGATGAGTAAATCTTCTGATGCCTTGCGCGATGAACTCAAGTCCATTTCTGCTCGATCCATGAACCATGTGAACTGGTCCATGTAGCAGATGTATTGATTGTTTGGGAATTCAATTTTGGTTTCACCGTCGTTACTTTTAAATAGACCTTGGCGCTTATCAAAATCGACATTTGAGTTTACATTGTTTGTTTTGAAGGCTAGCCCATCGCCGCCATCTACACCGGCCAATTGAAAATCGGAGGTATCGGCTAATATTTTACGTCGGCCATACTTGAAAACATCTGAACTCAATGTTGCTCCGCCGAAAAGCATGGCGCCATTGCCCGTCATACCATCGGGTCGCAAGTGCAATGTACCATCCAAACTTGCTTCTTTTTCAAAGAATTCAATAGGTGTGTTTACACTGGTAATGTCCAAATTATCTCGTTTTGGATAAAAGGCGAGTAGGGTTGTATCACTTTTAGCCTTGGGTACTTCAACCTTGGTAATTTGCTCCTTGTTGGCGAATTTTTTCGTGGTCCCCAGCATCGAGTCAGGCAAGAAAAGGAAATCATCTGAAGACGCACTCGCGGTCAAATAAGTAAAGTCGCCAGCTCCTTTGAGTCCACTATAGTCCAATTTCAAGTCGGCAGTAATGCGCGACTTTCCACCATATCCAGCCAAACCATCGCTACCTGTGTTTCTTTTGAAACCAAGTGAATAGTCTTCCATCAGCACCAAAGGCTCTTCAATATCCGGAAAAATACCTCCACTGATGAGTGTTCCTTCGAATTTCAAATCCTTTTTACTAAAATTATCGAGCGAGTCAATTACAAATGGCTTCACCTCATAATAGAATTTGTCCTTTTTGTAAACGCCTTTCTGTATGGCTTGATCATCCCAATACACGTAAGAAAGCTTGTTACAGGTGAAGATGGGGTACTGCGGATATACTTTACTATGAAACCCGCCTTTGTTGGTAGGGGCATCGATCCGGATATTTCCACCTACTTCGCGCAAAACACTTTTCACTCTGCGTTTTGCTGCCTGACCATATTCATTGGTCTGCTTTTCGTCATCCACATAGATTCGGCAAGAATCGACCTTGATTAGATCCAATTGGAATTTCTCATAGAAAAAAGCGTAATCACTGCCGTTGAACTCAAAATTTCCAGCCATCACGCGCCCACCAAAGGTGAAATCACGGTTCTTTTTCAGGATCACTTCTCCACCGCGGGGGGAGATAAATACCTTTTGTGAGTCACTCAGCTGAAAGTTCTCAATCCCTTTCATCGTGATATCGTAGTTGATCAAACTGAGTTGAGCGTTGAAACCACTTGACACTTCACTCG
>JAIYCK010000080.1 GCA_027488055.1 Flavobacteriales bacterium
CGCTCTGGGAAGCTAAGGAAAACGCCTTGTTTCTCGGCATCGTTCCAATCCAACCAGTCATATTTTCTGCGGCTAGCCAACGCCATTGTGATCGTAGCCAATGATTTTGATTTCTCACGAACAGCAATGCGATCTCCAGGACGCAATTGGTAAGATGGTACGTTAACTACATGACCATTTACGGTGATGTGGCTGTGCGAAACCAACTGACGAGAGCCCATACGGCTTTTTGAAAGGCCGAGACGATACACTGTATTGTCCAAACGAGATTCGCAAAGAGCCAAAAGAATTTCACCAGTTACACCTGGACGAGCAGAAGCCTTTTTGTAAAGGTTTTCGAACTGACGCTCAAGGATACCGTAGGTATATTTTGCCTTTTGCTTTTCGGTCAACTGAGTAGAGTACTCAGATTGCTTAGATCTACGCTTGTTTGGACCGTGTTGACCGGGTCCGTAGTTACGTTTCTCCAGGTTTTTATCTGGACCAAAGATTGGCTCACGAAATTTACGTGCGATCTTTGACTTGGGGCCTGTATATCTTGCCATTGCTAGCTTTAAATTACGATTTTAATGAATGAAATATGAAGGCAGATTAGATTCTGCGTTGTTTAGGTGGACGGCAACCGTTGTGAGGAAGCGGAGTGATATCCATGATTTCGGTAACCTCGATACCCGCATTATTGATGGTACGAATAGCCGACTCACGACCAGCGCCAGGACCTTTTACGAATACTTTCACTTTGCGCAAGCCAAGATCATAAGCCTCTTTAACGGCTTGATCGGCGGCCAACTGAGCTGCATAAGGAGTATTCTTTTTAGAACCCTTAAAGCCCATTTTACCAGCGGATGACCAAGAGATCACCTGTCCAGAGTTGTTGGTTAGGCTGATGATAATATTGTTGAATGTAGATTGGATGTGAGCCTGTCCTACAGCCTCCACCATTACATTCTTTTTCTTCTTTTTTTCTGCTTTAGCCATTGTGATGTGCTATTTGTATAAACTATTACTTAGTTACTTTTTTCTTGTTTGCAACGGTCTTACGTTTACCCTTACGAGTACGTGCGTTGTTTTTGGTAGTTTGACCGCGAACAGGCAGTCCCACACGGTGACGCACACCACGGCAACAACCGATGTCCATCAAACGTTTGATATGCAATTGTACTTCTGAACGTAGCGCACCTTCTACCTTGAGCTCACTTGTGATAAAACCACGAATCTTACCCAACTCGTCGTCATTCCACTCCTGAACTTTTTTACTTTCATCGATTCCAGCATCAGCCAAAATCTTAACCGCTGTTTGGCGGCCGATTCCGTAAATATAGGTTAGGCCTATAACACCTCTTTTGTTGCGCGGAAGGTCTACACCTGCTATCCTTGCCATGTTCTATTCTATTGTTATTGTTATTTTTCTTAAATCTATGTGATTACCCTTGACGTTGTTTGTACTTCGGGTTTTTCTTGTTGATCACATACAACTTACCTTTTCTGCTAACGATTTTGCAATCAGCAGAGCGTTTCTTAATGGATGCACGTACTTTCATGGTACTAATTTATTTGTATCTAAAACTAATTCTTCCTTTTGTCAAGTCGTAGGGGGACATCTCTACCTTCACTCTATCTCCTGGCAAGATGCGGATGTAGTGCATCCTCATTTTACCGCTGATATGTGCTGTTATCACATGTCCGTTCTCTAATTCAACACGAAACATCGCATTGCTCAGAGCTTCTACTATCGTTCCATCTAACTCGATGGAGGTTGTTTTTGCCATATTCTTAATTGACGGCCAAGGCCTTTTCTACCAATTCAAAACTCGATAAAACTTCTGCCTTATTCTTACGTACCACAATGGTATGTTCGAAGTGCGCGCTGTATTTTAGATCTCCAGTCACAATGGACCATCCATCTTTCAATGTTTTCACTTTGTGAGTCCCCATGTTAATCATAGGTTCAATAGCGATCACCAATCCTTCTTGTAAAACCAATCCTGTACCTTTCTTGCCGTAATTTGGAACTTGTGGTTCCTCATGCAAGTCTTTTCCCAATCCATGTCCTACTAGATCCCTCACTACTCCGTATCCGAAGCTTTGGGTGTATTCCTGGATGGTGGCTCCGATATCACCGATGCGGTTACCCGCTACGGCCTTTTCGATGCCCAAATACAAACTTTGTTTTGTTACTTGAAGTAATTGTTTAACCTCTTCACTCACCTCACCTACTGCAAATGTAAAGGCACTGTCTCCCCAATACTGATTCTTAATGATCCCAATGTCAACTGATATGATGTCTCCATCCTTCAGTGGTTCATTTGTTGGTATTCCATGCACCACTGCTTCGTTGATACTCGTGCAAATGCTGTTCGGAAAACCGTATAACTTGTAGAATCCGGGGATTGCCTGATGATCACGAATGAACATATCGGCTACCTTATCTAATTCGAGCGGTGTGACCCCTGGTTTAACCAAAGGAGCCAACGCGGCTAAAGTTTTATCAATAAGTAAAGAACTTTCTTTGATGAGTGCTATTTCCTCATCGGTTTTATAAATGGGCTTTTTAGCTGCCATTCTCTTTATCCTGCTATTCCGCCAGTGATCACACCTGTGGATCTACCGCGAACTCTTCCGCTTTTCATCAAACCATCGTAGTGACTAGACAACAAGTGGCTCTCGATCTGTTGAAGCAAATCAAGGATCACACCTACTGTAATCAGCAATGAAGTACCACCGAAGAATTGAGCAAACATTTGAGCTTTTGTCAATCCCATCATCATCACCAAAGATGGCAGAATCGCTATGATTCCGATAAACACTCCACCTGGGAAAGTGATACGTGAAAGCACCTCGTCGATAAACTCAGCTGTGGGCTTTCCTGGTTTCACACCGGGCACAAAGTTACCATTTCTTTTCAAATCATCAGCAATTTGATTTGGATTTGTTACGATTGCAGTGTAGAAAAACGTGAACAACACAATCATGACAAATAACATAGTATTGTATAACCACCCGTAATTATCTGACATCATGCGAATTAACTCGCTATCACGGAAGGTTTCAGAACGCTGCATGATTCCAGGGATGAACAAAATTGCTTGTGCAAAAATGATTGGCATTACACCAGCTGAGTTCACACGGAGCGGAATGAAGCTGCGTGCTCCTTCACCTTGAGGCATGCTTGAACTTGAACCGGCTGTAAGTTTTGCCATCTGCACAGGAATCCTTCTAACTGCTTGAATCACAGCGATAGCAAGTCCGATTACGATCACCAATACTGCAAGTTCGATCAAGAAGAAGAACACTGATTGGTTCACGTGAGACCACTCTTGAATGAAGCTAGTTGGGATATCTGAAATGATACCTGTCATGATGATCAAAGAGATACCGTTTCCGATTCCTTTGTCGGTGATTTTCTCACCCATCCACATCACAAACAACGTAGAGCAGATCAAGATCACCACTGCGCTGAACATCCAACCAAAGCTATCTGGATACGCTGTATCTGGAATAGTTGTTTTAATGTAGCTAGGAGCTTGCACCAAACCAATTGCGATGGTGAGGAAGCGCGTCCATTGATTGATTTTCTTGCGACCACTTTCGCCTTCTTTCTGCAATTTCGTGATCGATGGTACCGCAAGACCCAAAAGTTGGATAACGATCGAAGCCGAGATGTAGGGCATTACACCCAAAGCAAAGATGGAAGCGCGGCTGAATGCACCGCCGGTGAACATTCCAAGCAAGCCCAATACACCACCTTGATCACCCGTAGGTAATTTTGCTGTATCGACACCAGGAAGGACAATAAACGAACCTACACGATACACCAATAAGATACCAAGCGTAAATACGATCTTGTTTCTCAGTTCGGTGTGAGCAAGGATGTTTTTTATTTTATTGATAAACGTCTTCATAGAAAGATTTTAGAGAGTGGTTGCTGTTCCGCCCAACTTTTCGATAGCCGCTTTGGCCGTCGCTGAGAAACCATGTGCAGTGATAGCCACTTTCGACTTCAACTCGCCTCTTCCGAGAATTTTGATCAATTCTGTTTTGGAGCAAATACCGTTTGCCACAAGCACTTCTTGGTTTACCTCGCTAATATTCAACTTTTCAACCAACGCTTGAATCAAGTCAAGGTTTACCCCTTTGTATTCAACACGGTTGATGTTTTTGAAGCCGAACTTAGGTAGTCGACGTTGCAAAGGCATTTGACCACCTTCGAAACCAATTTTACGTTTTGTACCAGAGCGTTGACCGGCACCTTTGTGTCCACGACCAGAAGTCTCACCGTGTCCAGAACCTGGGCCACGACCTACTCTTTTTCTGTTTTTTATAGAGCCTTCAGCTGGCTTTAAATTATTGAGTTTCATAATAGCTTATTCAAACTAATGGAAAGATCGATTATTTGTATTCTACTTTAAGTAGATGATTGACAGCGCGGATCATACCGGTGATGTTTGGAGTCACTTCCTTTTCCACTGGCACATTCAATTTCTTGATGCCCAAAGCTTGGATAGTAGCTTTTTGACGTTTTGGGAAGTCGATAGCGCTTTTTACTTGTGTGATTATAACTTTAGCCATTGTAATGGTATTTTCAATTATCCGTTGTATACTTTATCCAAGCTAATACCGCGAGTTCTGGCAATAGCCTGAGCGCTGCGCAATCTGCTTAGAGCATCGATTGTAGCTTTCACTACGTTGTGAGGGTTGGAAGAACCTTTTGACTTCGCGAGTACATCGGTCACGCCCACAGATTCCAACACGGCGCGCATTGCACCACCAGCGATTACACCAGTACCATGTGAAGCAGGCTTGATGAACACGCGAGCTCCGCCGTATTTACCAGCTTGTTCGTGTGGGATCGTTCCTCTCAAAAGTGGCACCTCTACAAGGTTCTTTTTTGCGTCCTCGATAGCCTTGGTTACAGCTTCAGCAACTTCTTTCGATTTGCCTAGGCCGTGCCCTACTACACCCTTTTCGTTTCCAACTACCACGATAGCTGCAAATCCGAAGGTGCGACCACCTTTGGTTACTTTGGTAACCCTGTTCACCGCAACCAAGCGGTCTTTTAGTTCTGTTTCGCTAGAGCGAATTGCTTTATTCTCTGCCATTTTCTTCTTTAGAATTTGAGACCAGCCTCGCGTGCTGCTTCGGCCAATGTTTTTACGCGTCCGTGATACAAATAACCTCCACGATCGAAGATTACTTCATTGATTCCAGCGGCGATTGCTCGTTGAGCGATCATTTCACCCACTAGCTTCGCTTGGTCTGCTTTGGCTACAGACTGAGCGTTCTTCATCACTGAAGAG
>JAIYCK010000311.1 GCA_027488055.1 Flavobacteriales bacterium
AACAGGATCCCAAATTTTATCTCCGGGGATTTTGCATGACAACATCAATAGTGTTGCCATACAAAGCGATCAAAAGATCGTTGGATTTGGGATGACCATGGGCGAAGGCAACTTCAATTTTGATTTGTGCATCGTTCGTTTGTTACCCGATGGAAGTGTGGATACATCCTTTGGCACAGATGGTTATTATACATATGATCACGCGGGTGAATCTGACTTTATTTATGAGGGTATGATCCTGCCCGATGGTAGAATATTGGCCTGTGGAGCGGTATCAAACAGCGCAGATGACACCGAAATCATGCTATTGCGACTCAACAGCGATGGTACTCCCGATGACACCTTTGGCGGTGGCGATGGCATGGCAATTCAGACGATCAACACGGGTCAAGACTATGCCAATACGATGCTTCTACTCAACGACGGCAGCATTGTGATTGCTGGCACAACCGCCGTTCCCGGTATGTTGACCACCCGTGGATTGATTGTGAAGTTCAATGCAGATGGTGACATCGACACCTCATACGGCTTCAATGGATATTCTATTTTGGCTTACGGCACCGACAGTGACGTCTTTCAAGGTTTGGTAGAGATGCCCGATGGTGGTTTGATGCTCGTGGGCTACTCGAGTGTCAATTTTTCCAATGTGGGTTGGATTTGTCGGGTAGATTCCAACGGCGACTTAGATACCACCTTTGGCACATCGGGCCATTACATTTATGACAATGGCAGCGCCGCTTTCATGGACATTGTATACTATGCCACCCGTCACATCGTATGCGGCAGTCGCTTTCTTGGTACAGAAGACGTACTACTCATTGCCATTGAGGCTGATGGAACGCTTTCTTCCAACTTTGGCACCTCCGGTGAGGTGGTACTCGACATCGATGAATCGGATGTAGCCAACAAAATTTTGGTGGACAGTCAAGGAGGACTGATCGTTGCGGGATCCGCAGGACCAAGCTTTTTTGAGCGCAATGCCCTGGCGCTTCGATTGGATGGCAGTGGCTCCTTGGACAGCAATTTTGGCAATGGAGGTATTTTCAACCAATCATTTGCTACAAATTTCGATGTGATTTGGGGCGTGGCAGAACAATCTGATGCCAAACTGATACTGGGAGGGCTTGCTTCCGAGAATGACAACAACATGCTCTTTGTGCGCATCAATGGTGCGGGCACTATTGATATCGAAGAACCGAATGATCATTCTAACCTGTACCTCTATCCACAGCCCGCTCAAGATGAGTTATATATTGAAAGCAAACTGCCCATTCGTGATGTGACCATTTATAGCTCGACCGGACAGCTGGTGCGCATAGAAAAAGCCAATCAACAGCCACTTCGTGTGCGTACTTCAGCACTGCCTGATGGAATTTACCACGTGCAAGTGAGACATGACAGCGGCCAAACTGTAAGCAAACAGGTCATTGTCGCACATTGATCTTTGGAACAGCATCCATTGCATTTTGGGCTTTTAAAAAAACCGCCCTCATAAAAAGATAGCCTGTGAAACAAAAAAGGAATGACAGATGGTCATTCCTTTTTTTGCTTTGTACCTATAAAAGTTACTATGAATTCAATTTCAATACCGCAAGGAAGGCCTCTTGTGGCACCTCTACGCTGCCCACTTGACGCATGCGTTTTTTACCTTCCTTTTGTTTCTCCAAAAGTTTGCGTTTACGCGAGATATCACCGCCATAACATTTGGCTGTTACATCCTTACGAAGCGCACTGAGCGTTTCGCGCGCGATGATTTTCGCACCAATGGAGGCCTGCAATGCAATTTCAAATTGTTGACGCGGGATGAGTTCTTTGAGCTTGATGCAAATGCGCTTACCGAGGTCAAACGCATGATCGCGGTGGATCAACGCCGATAGCGCATCCACTTGCTCGCCGTTGAGCAGAATATCCATCTTCACCAAGTCACTTTCTTTCATTCCCACAGGATGGTAATCGAAAGAGGCATATCCCTTCGAGATGGTTTTCAATCGGTCGTAGAAATCAAATACGATTTCCGCCAGCGGCATTTCGAATGTAAGTTCCACGCGATCTGCGGTGAGGTAGGTTTGGTTTTGTAAGATGCCGCGCTTACCGATGCACAGTGTCATTACAGATCCTGTGTATTCACTTTTTGTGATGATCTGCGCTTTGATATATGGCTCCTCTACAAAATCCAATTTGTTTGGATCCGGCAATTCGCTTGGATTGTGGATTTCGATGATTTCCCCTTTGGTCATGTGTGCGAGGTAACTTACGTTGGGCACTGTGGTGATGACCGTCATCTTGAACTCGCGCTCAAGGCGTTCCTGTATGATCTCCATGTGCAACATGCCCAAGAAACCACAACGGAAACCAAATCCCAAGGCCGCTGAACTCTCCGGTTCGAACACCAAGGAGGCATCGTTGAGCTGGAGTTTTTCCATCGAAGCGCGCAGCTCCTCGTAGTCATCCGTATCCACTGGGTACAATCCGGCAAATACCATAGGTTTTACTTCTTCAAAGCCATGAATGGCCTCTTGGCAAGGGTTTTCGAAACCAGTAATGGTATCCCCCACTTTGACCTCACTCGCCGTTTTGATACCGCTGATGATATAGCCAATGTCTCCCGCAAACAAGGTCTGTTTTGGCAAAAAATCCAGTCCCATGTTACCCACTTCATCCGCACCGTATGGGGCGTTGGTGCTCATGAACTTGACCTTTTGATTCTTGCTGATCGAGCCATTGAAAATGCGGTAATATGCGATAATTCCTCTGAAGGAATTGAAAACAGAGTCAAAAATCATGGCTTGCAGCGGTCCATTGGGGTCGCCTTTGGGCGCTGGAATGCGATCGCAGATAGCTTCCAAAATTTCGGGAACACCGAAACCCGTTTTGCCACTGGCATGGAGGATTTCGTCGCGTTCGCATCCGATGAGATCCACGATTTGATCCTTCACCAATTCAGGCTCAGCATTGGGTAAATCCAATTTATTGAGCACGGGGATGATGGTCAGATCATGTTCCAAGGCCAAATAAAGATTGGAAATGGTTTGGGCTTGTATGCCTTGTGTGCTGTCCACGATCAAGAGCGCCCCTTCGCATGCGGAGATCGAGCGAGACACCTCGTACGAGAAGTCCACGTGTCCCGGTGTATCGATGAGGTTCAACACAAACTTTTCACCTTTGTAGGTGTACTGCATTTGAATCGCGTGCGACTTGATGGTGATGCCCTTTTCGCGTTCAAGGTCCATATCGTCGAGGGTTTGGGCCACTAATTTGCGGTCGTCCACCGTGCCTGTCACTTGCAGCAGACGGTCGGCCAAGGTGGATTTGCCGTGGTCGATGTGTGCGATGATGCAGAAATTGCGAATATTCTTCATTGTAATTTTGCCTATCGTAGTTTCACATGGTAGATTCTCGAAAAGGCGTGCAAAAATACGGTTTAAATGGGTTCCACACCATAGAATAGGGAGGAAAGTACCGAAAGCTTTTTCTCCTATCCCCAATTAAAGAATAGCCTCAGCCTAAATTGAATAAGTTCACCTCAGACAGAGTTACGCTCTCAGTGATCAGAATTGTGTTATTTTTAAAGTGAATGGCCAAGCACGACATGCTCATCATTTTTTAGAAATATCTCTTGGAGTTGACGTTCCCAATTGTAGCTTCGCAACTGAACAAAAAAACACATACCATGTACGGCGCATTGCAAGCACATCTCCAGCAAGAATTGGAACAGATCACCAACGATGGTCTATATAAGAGAGAACGGATCATCACCACACCTCAAGATGCAGTGATTCGCACCACAGAGGGCGGTGAGGTGATCAATTTTTGCGCGAATAATTACCTGGGATTGAGCAGTCATCCAGAGGTGACGGAAGCCGCCAAAAAGGCCATCGACACCCATGGTTTCGGAATGAGCAGTGTCCGTTTCATTTGCGGCACCCAGGACATTCATAAAACATTGGAAGAAAAAATTTCCAACTTTCTCCACACCGAAGACACCATTTTGTATGCCGCTGCTTTCGATGCCAACGGCGGTGTATTTGAACCATTGCTTGGCGAACAAGATGCCATCATCAGCGATGCATTGAACCACGCGAGCATCATCGATGGGGTGCGCTTGTGCAAAGCCGCACGTTATCGCTATGAGAACAACAACATGGAAGACTTGGAAAATCAACTGAAGGCCGCCTCAGGCGCACGCTTCAAAATGATTGTGACGGACGGAGTCTTCTCGATGGACGGATATGTGGCTCAATTGGACAAAATCTGTGACCTCGCTGACCAATACAACGCCCTCGTAATGGTAGACGAATGCCATGCCACGGGCTTCATCGGCAAAACTGGCCGCGGCACCATCGAACTGAAAAATGTATTGGGCCGCGTAGACATTATCACTGGCACATTGGGCAAGGCGCTCGGTGGTGCTATGGGTGGATTCACCTCCGGTCGCAAGGAAATCATAGAACTATTGCGCCAGCGTTCGCGCCCCTACTTATTCAGCAATTCGCTTGCACCAAGCATCGTTGGAGCCAGTATTGCCGTATTTGACATGCTCAGCACGACCACAACCCTGCGCGATACCTTAGAGGCCAACATCACACAATTCAAAGCCGGTATCAGAGCCGCAGGATTCGAAATAAAGGATGGCGACAGTGCCATTGTTCCCGTAATGCTGTATGACGCTAAATTGGCTCAACAATTCGCCGAAAACCTACTTTTGGAAGGAATCTATGTGATTGGATTCTTTTATCCTGTAGTTCCCAAAAATCAAGCGCGCATTCGGGTACAACTTTCTGCAGCACATACTTCACAGCACATAGAGCAAGCCATTGCCGCATTTACCAAAGTGGGAAAATCATTGGGTGTGATTCAATAATGCAAGCTAGCGGACAAGCATCCCTCTCCAAAGACGCATCCATCCATATCATTGGTCAAGGATTGGCAGGAAGTGTGATGGCTTTTCGATTGATCGAAGCCGGATATCGACCATTGGTTTTTGATCGTGGCCTGGCCAATGCCAGCAGCATGGTAGCTGCGGGTATGTGGAATCCCGTCAATTTCAAGCGGCTGAACGTGGGGAAACACCCTGAATTGTACATTGAAAGCATGTACGACGTGTATCAGCGCATGGAGACATGGCTTGGCGTTTCCTTTTTCAGACCATTGCCCATCATTCGCTTGTACGACTCACGCGAGGAGGTCCACCAATGGGACTTGCACGAGGCCATGGGTAAATCAGGGGCAAGTTACCTCAGCAATCCCTCGCATCCTGTTTCGGACGCGCGTGTGCGCCATATGCACGGCGCAGGCTTGGTGCAGGAAGGAGGCCGTGTCAATCTACCCGTCATGTTACACGCCATGCGCGCTCGACTCCAAGCGGAAGGACTGTTGCGTGAAACAACGCATGAGGAAGATCCCCAGGCGTTGACTATTCATTGTTCGGGTATGGATGTAAAGGCCCATCCTTATTGGCAATGGTTGCCCATGGCACCCAACAAAGGACAGGTGCTTACCGTGCGCATACCCGATTTCGATACCGCTCATATTTATCATTTCGGTCGCTTTGTGGTACCCATGGAAGGGAACGAATACAAATTGGGAAGCACCTATGAGTTGAATCCCGACAATGCGCTGCCCGATGATGAAAAGGGCCTTGAAATCATGCAGGATTGCAACAAAACGCTGGAAGTGGATACCACCATTGTTTCGCACAAAGCGGGATACCGTCCTACCACCTTCGATCGGATGCCCATCGTGGGGCGACATCCCGAACGGATGAATCACTATGTTTTTGGAGGATTCGGTTCGCGGGGAGTTTATTATGTGCCGCTATGTTCGGCCCGCATGATTGATTTTTTGATACACGGCACCGACTTGCCCCGTGATATCGGCACCAGCCGTTTGACCAAGTATTACAGGACTTCCGCTGATACTGAAAAATAGCGCATTGAACAAAAGAACGATAGCAGAGGTATTATACCTTTGACACTAAATATTCGAGCCATGTTAAATAAGAAAGTAGAAAAAGCAATCAACGACCAAGTAAAAGTAGAAGCTGAAAGCAGTCAAGCCTATTTGGCGATGGCCTCATGGGCCGAAAGCAAGGGCTTTCCGGGCACCGCAGCCTTCTTGTACGTCCACAGCGATGAAGAGCGCGTGCATATGCTTAAACTCATCAAATTCATCAACGACCGTGGTGGTCAAGCGATCATACCATCGATTGCTGCGCCCGCAAAGGATTACAAGACTTTACAAAATGTATTTAAACTATTGTTAGATCACGAAACGCATGTGACCTCAGAGATCAACAACGTAGTAGATGTATGCCTAAAAGAGAAGGATTACACT
>JAIYCK010000136.1 GCA_027488055.1 Flavobacteriales bacterium
GATACCGCGTGTCTCGTTGCGGTGGGTGATAAAAAAATAATCATCCGCTTCCTGCTTGAATCGGCTATAATAGGTGGGATCAAAACGATCGCAGGTCGCTTTCAACGTGCGGTGAAATTGAGCACCTTGAGCCACATCCACGTAAATTGGTGTAAGATCAATGCCTCCGCCAAACCATGCATCGCCTGCGTTGGTCTCGAAATATCGAATATTGGCATGTACGATAGGTACCATTGGACTCGATGGATGTATCACCAACGAGACACCTGTCGCAAAAAAATGTGTCGCCCCAGATTTGATACGGTATTTCATGAAATCAGGAAGCACACCTTCCACGGCAGAAAAATTGACACCACCTTTTTCAAAAACACCACCATGGCTGATGACACGGCTCAGACCTCCTCCACCTTCGTGGTGCTGCCACGGATCTTCTGAAAATTGTTTTTGTCCATCGGCGGCGGCTAAGCCATTGCAAATGGAAGACTGCACCTCTCTAAAAGCCTTGCTTACATCTTCGCGGTTATAGGTGTGCACTGTTGGTTCGATCAATGTGTTCATTGGTTGACTTGGGTTTCTTCGTATTCTGAAGTCCCAATAATATGTACGTACTGATTCTCAAAGCCTGACTCAAGTCCTGTCTTGTAAAAATCAAACTGATCTCCGATTGTCTTTGCCTTGATTTCGCTCATGTGGTTAGGGAAATCATGGCCATATTGGCGCAATCCCATGCCGTAGAACAAGACCAAATCATAGCCCAAAGCCGCAAACTTACCTGGCTCTGAGCGATAACGACGGCGGTATTGATCCAGCCACTTATTGACTTGAGGATCCTTCAAGTCGTAGTATGTTGTGAGCGGATAATGCAAATGGTACTTGTTGCGATTGGAAACGCTGATACTTTCCATATCCTCCCAACTCTCATTTCCAAAAACAATGATATCCCCCTCACCCAGCGTGCGGAATACCGCATTGATTACTTTTTTGTCATTGGTTGGAACGACAACGATGTTTTTCTTTCCTGATTTGATTTTTTCCTTGACACTGAACGTCGCTACGTCCGCTACCACACATTCACTCATGATCGAATCACCCGTAAGGACCTTCCATTCATCTTTGAATGCGTTCACAGATTTCATATCGTCCAGGTTCTTGCTATTGATCATGACCACATTGGCCCCTTTGTGCTTGGCATAAATATGCCGTGCCACGGTGATCCATTGGCTAGTGGAGCCTGCCACAGCCTTCGACATATTGGGCGATTGGAGTAAAATGGTAGCAGGTTGTTGCACTGGCACCACGACATGTACATCGCGTTGTTTGGCCCATTGGGTTAGCTCTTTGATGGGCTCTTTGAAAGCTGGTCCAATGACTACATCCATTTCATCCATCTCCGATTTGGCAATCAGGGGAGCAATCATTTTTTTATTATCCAATACATCGTAAATATGAATATTGGCTTTTAATCCATACTTCTCCAAGGTATCCGCAGCCATCATAGCACCGCGCATCATCTGTACGGAAACCTCGCGCAATTTGCGATCGCGACTTTCCATGGTGTCTTTGTAGGTGGCATAAAACGGCAGCATGAGTGCCAAGTCATATTCCTTTTCATGCACTGGCCCTTTGATTTCTACTTTGCCATCACCCGGTGGAGGCAATACCCCACTGGGGGTTCCATTCGGTTGAGCTCCAGGAATCTTCAGCTCCATTTCAGCCTTGAGTCCATCTTTGAGCCCGTCGTTCAGTTGATACAATGCCTCTTGAGGGATGTTGTACTTTTTGGTGATGCTATATACTGTTTCGCCCGGCTGCACCTTGTGCAAAAAGTAGTCTCGATTCAAAACCGCAGCTTCTACTTTTGGTTTAGGCGAAGGAATGATTAACACTTGTCCTTTCTTTACTCCTTGGTCGCTGCCCGGATTGGCCGCTATCAAATCATTGACGTCCACCTCATACATTTGAGCAATCCCAAACAAGGTTTCTTTTTTCTTCACTTCATGTGTGCGGCGCCCTGACTGGATAGCCAATGCAGAACCTTTGGGTATGCGCACAATTTGTCCTTCCTTTACTCCTTGATCAGCGCCTGGATTAGCTGCTGAAATGACATTTATATCACACTGATACAATTTAGAGATGGCGTACAAAGTTTGACCTTTGGACACCGTATGAAGGACATATTCGACCCCATTGATCTTCTCTGTGCGACTAGAGATTTGAGCATGACTTGCACAAGCGCACATCAGCATGACCATGCAGGTATAAGTCAGTAAAGCCAGTCGTTGAAATGTGATCATGAAATTTGGATGCTAAAGTATTTTCGAATAATGGGTATAAAAATAATGCCACAACCTATTCCCATTCAATAGTCGCAGGTGGTTTGGAACTTATGTCATATACCACGCGGTTGATGCCTTTCACTTTATTGATGATTTCGTTGCTCACATGGGCCAAAAAATCATGGGGCAATCGACTCCAATCTGCGGTCATTCCATCTGTGGAGCTCACTGCGCGCAATGCAATCGTTTTTTCATACGTACGCTCATCTCCCATGACACCTACGCTTTGGATAGGCAAGAGGATGGCACCTGCCTGCCATACTTCATCGTACAAGCCAGCTTGTCGCAGTTGATCAATCCATACGTGATCCGCTTCTTGCAACAAAGCCACTTTTTCTTTGGTGATGTCGCCCAAAATACGAATGGCCAAGCCCGGTCCGGGAAATGGATGACGACCTAAAATAAGTGGATCGATGCCCAATGCAGCGCCGACTCTCCGCACCTCATCTTTGAACAAGAGACGCAAAGGTTCCACAATTTGTAATTTCATGTAATCGGGAAGCCCACCCACATTGTGGTGGCTTTTGATGGTCTGTGAAGGTCCACCGCTGACACTTACACTCTCAATGACGTCGGGATAGATCGTGCCTTGGCCCAGCCAAGCGGCATCGTCGTGTAACTTACTTTCGGAGTCAAATACATCAATAAAGGTGGCTCCAATCGCTTTTCGTTTTTGTTCTGGATCAGTGAGACCCTTCAATGCCGAATAAAACAACTCTGATGCGTCCACCCCTTTGACCTGCAAGCCCATATGCTGATAGCTATCCAGCACACTTTGAAATTCGTTTTTACGCAGCAGGCCATTGTCCACAAATATGCATTGAAGTCGATCGCCGATGGCTTTGTGGATGAGCACAGCCGCAACAGTACTATCAACACCTCCGCTCAATCCCATGATCACTTTACCATTGCCCAATTTTTCTTTCAGCTGACCAACCGTTTCGTCCACAAAGGAGGCGGGGGTCCAATCGCCCTTGCAACCGCAAATATCGATGACAAAATTGGTGAGCAATTGGCGACCGTGTTCGCTATGGTATACTTCTGGGTGGAATTGCACACCATACACTGCTTGATCTTTCCAAGCATAACCAGCGTATTCCACATCCTTGGTGCTGCATATGATCGCCGCATTCTGGCCTGCATCGGTAATGGTATCTCCATGCGACATCCATACCTGAGACTGCAGTGGAATGCCACGCAGCAAAGCATTATCGACGAGCGAGGTCAAATTGGCTCGCCCGTATTCGCGATGGGTCGAGCGCACGACACTGCCGCCTGATAAAAAAGCAATCAACTGAGCACCGTAACAAATCCCAAGTACAGGGACTCGTCCAATCCAACGCTGAATATCAGGCAATGGAGCTCCCTCTTGATGCACCGAATAGGGGCTACCGCTGAAGATTACACCTCGCATGCCCGGTATATTGTCGGGTGCTTTGTTCCAAGGATGAATTTCGCAATAGACATTGGCTTCGCGGATGCGGCGTGCAATCAATTGAGTGACTTGCGATCCAAAATCGAGAATAAGGATGGACTCGTGCTGTTTCATAGCGTGCAAAAATAACACCTTTAACACCTCGATTACACAGCGAAAAAAGGATACTTCCAAATAGTTCCAAACCGCTCACAGAAGCAAAGTTTCAGATCTTGATGTTACATGTGACGGGCTTGCCTTGTGACAACTAAAAATCTGATCCATCCCGCCGGATTTTGGCCTTTTGCAGTGCGAAACGCATGTATTTTGCACCACGAAAATCAACGATATGCTCAACCTCCCTTATCAACTCATTCTTGGCTCCAAGAGCCCTCGTCGTCAGCAATTGCTCGAAACGTTGGGATTGCCCTTTACGACGCGTGTTTTGGAGGTGGATGAGTCCTACTCTGATGATTTACAAGCACAAGAAATCCCTCTGTTTTTGGCCGATTTAAAAGCCAATGCTTACCTGCCCACCTTGGGTACTGATGAACTCTTGATCACTGCCGATACAGTGGTTTGGATCCATGGCAAGGCCCTTAACAAGCCAGCTAACAAGATCGAGGCTCTCGAAATGCTGCGCTCATTGATCGGCGCGACGCACGAGGTTTTCACCGGTGTGGGCATTACCACAACCAATCGCTCTATCCGCTTTTATGATCGCACTGCTGTCACATTTTCGCAGCTTACAGAAGAAGAATTGCATTTCTACATCGATCGTTATCACCCCTTTGATAAAGCGGGCAGCTATGGGGCGCAAGATTGGATCGGATTGGTGGGAATCGAATCCCTAGAGGGCTCCTATTTCAACGTCATGGGTCTGCCCGTGCACAAATTGTATCAGCACTTGAAGCAGATGTAAATCACATTCGCTGAGACTACCTATTTTGTTATAAAAAAAAGCCCCCTGAAATTCAGAGGGCTTTTTTATATGTATGTCTCCCGAAGGAGTATGA
>JAIYCK010000207.1 GCA_027488055.1 Flavobacteriales bacterium
CCTGCCAATCTACTTTAATCTAGACTAAATACCCTAAACAAGAATCTATATCTGTGCTAGAAATTTTTTAATAAAATTCAGTTACGTATGAAGATGAAAAATTGTGGGGTGTTTGTATTGGTTTGTGGTCTGCTAGCCCCAATTACCTTTTGGGGCGGTAATGAAACCAATATTAATGGTACGAGCTTGCATAGTGAGCTTGTTTTTCCTAACTCATCATCTACGTGTAAGATGCCTTCTAACAAGTCGGCTTTCTTTTCAAGAAAGGTCAGTAGTACTGTTCGATCTTCCGGTGCTTGGAGAGTTCATCCTCATACGGTGATTTCTTCGAGCTTCTTGAGTTATTCCAGCCAAATGGGCAAGAGTAAAATCTTGCGAGTGTTTGCTTTTTTTGTCTCATGTGATTCTTTATTCATCTAATTATTGATGGAAATAATCCACGTCATATTAGGCAAAAACAACGTAAGGTGGCAATACGATATCAATCGTATGGTCTATCTTATCGCGAATGAACAGAAAAGCACTGGTCAAAAGGTGCAAATGTGGAATGTGACAAGGAATAAAAGCCACAACTATTCGGCTACTAAGTTTCCTACGAGATTCTTTCAGAGTGCATTATTGCCATTTCAATTGACAAAAGAGTTGAAGTTGGCTGTGTTGGAACATCCTTCGGCGGTGTTTCATCTCCACGGTGCTTGGTCGCCTTTGTTTTTTCAACTTTCAAATGTATTTGATGCAAATCAAATTCGCTTTGTGATGACTCCACATGGTCAATATGCCCCGGCGCTCATTGAGAAGGCTATGCTGCCTCGTTGGTTTTACTTCAGATTCATTGAGCGTCATATCTTGGAACGTGCGCACAAGATTCATGCAGACCGAAGGGATGATTTTGATGGTCTGCAGGCAATGTATCCCAATGCAAAGTCCTTTCTCTTAAACTTCGGGTTTAAACCTCGTGTGGGTTTGAAGTCCAAAGGTAAAAATGTAAATTTTACTCTGGGATACATAGGCAACCTAGATGTCGTGGAACCACATATGTATACGCTTTTCCAAGCTTTTGAGCGTTTCCAAAGAGTATATCGCGACAGTGAGTTTTGGATTGTAGGTGATGGTCGTGCGCGTAAAACAATTGAGCGCTATTTGCAACAACACGGTTTCCAACATGTGAAATTGCTTGGAAAGAAATATGGGGAAGAAAAAGATGCCGCATTGTCGTCTATGCATGCTTTGTTGTACGCGTCAGACGGAATGGATGTGGCCTTGCCAGTGTTAGAAGCAGCTGCACACGGAGTACCAGCAATAGTTTCGTCTAGCTCGAATATTCAATTGGATGTGTTGCAATACAACGCAGGATATTGTGTGGAGCTGGAGAATGTGGAAGCATGGGTGTCAGCCATGGCACAAGTGTATCACACGTATCATAGAAGTTCAAATGAAGTCTATCGTAGTGCTACCATTCAGCTTCTGAATGAAGGTTATAGTTGGACTAAATTATTACCAAAATATAAATCCTTGTATTCTTAAATACAAGACATAAGCTTAAGTTGAAGAAAGTGAATATTGAAATAGTTGTGCGGGAATAATGGGTTAGACCCGTGCACGGCTGAAAAATCAAATGGAGGGTAAAGGGTTCGTTTGATTTCAGCTTTTGTGTTGATCGAAATTGTAGGGAGTATTGGGTCAAAAAAGTTTGATACGTACGGCAATTTTTTCGAGACACATATTGGTTTCAGTATTCATTGAAGGTCTGTGTTGCATAACTGTAGCACAGACTTTTTGCTTTTAAAACGTCTCCTGGTAGTTCCATTTCTGATCGAATTTCATTTCAATACGTTCAATTGAGGGTTCGTTATTTATTTTTCTAAAATTTTTAGATAAATACATATAATTATATATATCTTTGCAGAATCAAAATCTGATTTATATGATACTCACAGAACGAATTGATGCGCAAAAGATATTGTCAGCCGTAAATATGCTGAAGGTAATCGCTCATCCAGTGCGATTGTCAATCGTGGATATTTTGAGCGAACGAAAGCGTCTCACGGTGTTGGAAATACAAGAAGCATTGAGTCTTGAGCAAGCCGTGGCGTCCCAGCATCTTACCTTGATGATCGATAAGGGGGTTTTGCTTTCTGAAAAGGTGGGAAGAAACAAGTACGTGTCGCTTCGGTTTCCAAAGATGAAAAACATCATCATGTGCATGGAAGGTTGCTGTAATGAGTTTTAAGAACTAACCATGAAAAAGACATTCCTGATTTTCATATGCGTTCTTTTGGTGATTGATATCCAAGCTCAAACGGATTCGTATATGCATGTGTGGGGTAGAATGTCGATAAGCTTGCCCATTATGTCAACATGGCGCGGTGAAATTGAACTCCAACACCGAAGACAGAATGTATTCAACGATGAAATACCATTGACATGGAATCATCAATTAATGAATAGCGCAAGGGTGTGGCTGCATCACTCCGTGAGTGATGGAGGTAAGTGGTCGATATCCCCATTGGCCTATTTTCGACATCAACCATTATGGTTGTCATCCGAGCAAATCAAACCTGCCATTAAGGAATACAGGATAAGCGCTGCGTGGGAGTATAAAAAGGCATTGCGCAAATGGCTCGATATATCAAACAGATCGGCATTGGAGATGAGGATGTTCGAACGAGATTATGGAAATATCCTACGAATGCGTCAACGAATAGGACTGAATTGGAAATGTGCTTCGTTCGTGCAGCTGACTGCTTATTATGAAGTGTTGCTAAACACTACCGGTGTGGACGCTCAACATAGATTTGATCACGATCGAGTGGGGTGTTTGATGCAATTTCGACCAGTGATATGGATCAAGCTTGAGGGTGGCTACGTCCATAGTCACAAGTTACCGAAATCGGCTGATGAAATTATCAATGAGCACAATTTAATTATACA
>JAIYCK010000134.1 GCA_027488055.1 Flavobacteriales bacterium
ATATGAAGCTACATAAGCCGAGGTCTCTTTTTCTTGATAGGACAACTCCGGATGGGCGTGCAAGTGCTCTAAAAATGAGGCGGCTCAAATCATGCAAGAAGAATTGGGCGAAGATTTTGTCGCTTTTTTGGGCTTCAACCCACTCCCTGCCTCCCTCGATGTCAAATTGGACGCCCAATTCGCCAACAGCGAAGCTATCCGAGAGTTGGAAGTGCAAATGGGCAATGATCCGCTGATACGCGAAGTCGTATATGAAAAAGCACTGCTCCAGCATGTGAATGAAAACATTGGAAAATGGGGCACGGGCCTTTTCATTCTTGGATGCATGTTCATTATCATCGCGGTGGTGTTGATTGCCAATACCATCGAGCTTGCTATCTTCTCGCAGCGTTTCCTCATCAAAAGCATGCAGCTGGTAGGCGCTACACATTGGTTCATTCAAAAACCTTTCCTGCGCCGCGGTATTTGGTATGGTTGTTTGGCCTCCATATTTGCCCTACTCATTCTCATGGCTGTGTTGTATTCCTTTCGAACTGAACTCAAAGACGTCATCGAAATTCTGCGTGAGAATGGGCGATTGCTCTGGTTGTTGGCAGCGCTCTTTGCCACGGGCTTGTTGGTCTCCTTAGGAGCCACACTCTTTGCGGTGCGTCGATTCGTGCGATTGGAAACAGCCAATCTCTATTGATTCATTTCGGCCGAACATTTTGACCTGCTGCTTGTTGCATCCACGCATTAAGTGCGCGATCCATATTACTTTTGCCCCGTGAAGAAAAAAACCGCTGTCCTACTCGTGAATCTTGGGTCTCCAGACTCACCCAAACCCCGTGATGTATACACCTACCTCACTCAATTTCTCAATGACCGACGTGTCATCGACATCAATTGGCTTGGCCGCTTCATTTTAGTCAACGGCATCATTGTGCCCCTTCGGCATCGCAAAAGTGCCGCGGTGTATAAGAAATTATGGACACCCGAAGGCTCACCGCTCATTGCGCATGGACGTAAATTAACACACAAATTGGAGGACGCGCTTAACCAACAAAGCGATATCGAATACAAATGTTTTTTGGGAATGCGGTACCGCCAGCCCAGCATCGAAAATGCCTTACGCGATATCGATCACTATGCGCCCCACGAGCTGATTGTGGTTCCACTATTTCCGCAATATGCCAGCGCTTCCACAGGATCCGTTATAGACAAGGTGATGCGCATAATGCGCGATTTCTATGTGTTCCCAAAAACCACCATCATCAATCAATTTTACGATCATCCGCTCTACATCCAAGGATTTGTAGAGAATGGCAAAAAGCATGATCCAAGCAAATACGATCACGTCATCTTCAGCTTCCACGGTTTGCCCGAACGCCAAGTGGATAAGATTTACGACGACCGCAAATGCCGCAATCACAGCTGTGAGCACGAAATCAACGATGAGAACAAACTCTGTTACAAAGCCACGTGTTATGCTACTACTCGATTGATTGCACAAGGCCTAGGATTAAAGGAAGAGGACTACACCGTTGCCTTTCAGTCGCGCTTAGGCCGAGGTTGGATAGAGCCATTCAGTGATAAGGTTATACAAAACCTCGCAGAGCAAGGAAAGAAAAAGGTCTTGGTTTTTTCGCCTGCCTTCGTAGCGGATTGTTTAGAAACCACCATCGAAATCGGAGAGGAATACCAAGAACTATTCGAAGAGCATGGTGGCGAAAAAATTCAATTGGTCGAGAGTTTGAATACCAATGAGACCTGGGTGCACGCGCTCAAGGACATTGTGCTGAGCAAATACGGCCATTGATCAAGTAAGATCTTCTTCTTCCTTGAACCAGCCCGCATACATGACATAGTTGTCGGCAATGTTACCTCTTGGATCCCGCTAACACTTTACAAAACGATAAGTCCTAATGACATATAAAGAGACTCCAACCGCTCGAAAAGAACTCGTCCAATTCAAGTTTCGTTGTCGTTATCCTTTTGCCCTTATGGTTTGATTTGTAATTCGAAAGAATTGTCAAATTCTCCAGCACAATCAAAACCAATGAATGATGGATCTGGTTCGAGAATAAGGGTTTTACCATCTTCGAGAAAGATGAATATCATTGCGCCGGGTTCCTCAAATCTTTTTTCAGGCGCTGGCTCTGTTTGATTAGAACTCGCTTCCCCAACAAAATCATCGAGACCAGCACATGAACCTACTTGACATTGATTGTATAGGGTGTATTCAAAACTGTTTTCTTTTTTGTTGCGAATGACAAGCCTACATTGTAGTGAGTTTACATAGGTGATTGAGTCAGTGCCTGCAAGGGCGGTTTTGGGTAAGTTCTCAGGCGCGGAATTATTGGCTTCATTTTCTGCAATGCTTGCAGTGGCGGTAACCACCTCTTTGCTATTGCCAAATCTCCGAACCAAACGAGATTTTGGAGTGCCGTCTCTTCCGTGGTCCGTAATGATTGAATAGCTACCGTTTATATTTCCAATTCCTTTTTTCCCAATATTCTCTTCTAACAATTTTAAATCGTCGCTATTCGGTAATTCCCAATCATTGTAACCATTAATGGATAAACTAGGTTTGTTGGCATCATCTGTTAAGATATTACCGTAATAGTCTTTAGCAACTTGGACATCGATTATTGAACAAACCAAACCTTTCCCATTTTCTTCATAAACTACATAACCACCATGCTTAAATGGTGATACTACTCCTCGAGGTGTAACCGTATATTTTGTAATTTTTTCAATCTCTTCTAGGGTCAACCTGTCTGATGATTTAAATTTG
>JAIYCK010000164.1 GCA_027488055.1 Flavobacteriales bacterium
AATCTTCCTTGAATTGCAAGAGTGTGTTTTTATCAATGCGCGGCACATAATAAAATCCGCGTGTATGTGCGATGCTGCACAACTTGGCCAAACGATGGTACGCATCCTTGGTGCGTGCAATGATTGGAATTTGAAACCCGTTGTCCTGATTTTTTTTATCCTCTAAATCTTTGCACACATTGAACTCACATCCTACGATGGGCTTCACACCGTTCTTCAAAGCGGCACTAACAAATTGAAAAGCCGCCATCATATTGCCATGGTCGGTAATCGCAATAGCTGGTTGCTGACCCTCTTTGGCCCATTCCTTTGCTCGTTTGATCAGTGAATCAATCTCCATCGTACTTTGCAACACACTGTACTGGGAGTGCACATGTAAATGCACAAACTCACCATTGAAGACAGCAGTACCGAATGATTGTTCGGTGCTACTCCCTACGCTTGCTTCTGGCTTTACAACTTCCGTAAAATTGCTCTTATCCAAAACAGGTGCTTCATACACCACCAATGAAGGATCGCATTCAGGTACTTGAATAACTTGTCTTCTAAGCAGCTCGAAAAAAGCTTTGGCGGTGGCATCGACATCGAATGCCGCGTCATGCGCTTCTGCAAATGCATGATCAAATAACTTGATATACAACTCGGTCAATGTTGGCCATTTGAACTTGCCTCCTTTACCACCCGGTATGGCGCAAAAATCAGTGGCTAGATCCTTTGTATCCAAGCTCTTTTTTTCGTCAAAATAATTAACGATTCCCTTGCGTAACATCTCGCAGCCAAACACATTGGTATCAAATTGTATATTGTGGCCTGCGACGTAATTGGCTTGATTGAGATCCTCGAGAAAGATGTAAATGACTTGCTCCAAATCGTGACCATCGCGCATCGCTCTCTCAGTAGAAATACCATGCACTTTCTCTGCATTGTACGGGATGGAAAAACCCTCCGGCTTGATGATGAAATTTCTGGCAGAAATCAGTTTGCCTCCTTGGTCGTGTAGTTGCCAAGCTATTTGTACGACTCTTGGCCAATTATCAAAATCAGTCAATGGAGCATTCCAACTTGCGGGAAGACCCGTCGTCTCGGTATCAAAAATCAAAAACATATTTTCATCAATTTAGCCTGATCCAATCGCCTAGTTGCATTGCATATAACAACCCCATAAGGAGCATAAAGATGGATGAAATCAGTTCGAATTCAGGAAATGCGAATTTAGGTGAGTGCACATCGGAAGTCAGAAAAACCCGACAAAAAAGTAACTAACAAACAATGTAAACTAAGAGATCATTGAGCAAGGCAAGCGATTTCTTCTTTGCCCTTTTTCGTGATAGCATATCCTGCTCCACCTTTGTTATTGAGATAGCCTTGCAGATAAAGCGTTGCGATGCGTTCGCCGAGATGTGCACTTTGCATATCCTTGGCATCATCGTGTTCGATTCTGCTCCAAAAAGCAAGCTCCAATTGAGCCAACTTAATGAGTTGATTTTGGTTATTGCGCCGATAGGCAAAAACAATATCCAGAATCACATAGTCATATTTATCAAGACCTCGAGACATAAACAAGATGAAACGCTAAGGTTAAAAGAATGTAACATGAACAAGACACTGAACGAAAGTAGATGCATTGTGCGCTCTGCCGACAAAACCACACGAATTACTTGCTCACATTTTTTCAACTTTCATGCTGAGCATTTCTCGCTTCCGCAGTAGCGATTTCAAAATGATGGCAAATGCGGCAATCTTCGGTCAGAAAGGCTACCTTTGTGCCACTATGCTTTATCACATGAAAACACTTCCATTGTACCTGTCCATTTGTGCGCTCACCATGATCCCTGCGACACTTATAAGTCAGATCAGCATCACCTCCTCCATGCTTCCTGGCGCCAATGATACATTGGTCACACAAGGAGCCACCCTGTTGACAGAGGTTGACTTAGAGTTGACAGGCACATCCTATTTTTGGGATTTTGGTCCCGAGGTATTAACCATCTTACCTACTTCAACTAGCCTGCCTTGTTACGATGTCGACGACACCCCATTGGCCTATCAGTTTTTGTTCAACAACCCATTCTTGTATCCCAATCACAATTCGGATTATGGCAATGGGGTGGACGCCTTTTCAATTGCAGCCATATCTTTTGAGGATGCTTATATGTATTATAAAAACAGCGGCAACCAATATAGTATCACAGGAATGGGCGCCTCCATCAACGGCATACCATTGGCTGCTCAAAAGATAGATCCAGAGTTGTTGTTCAATACCCCGTTGGATTTTATGGACAGTGATGCCAGTCATTCAGAGATGGAGTTCAGCATTCCCGGTTTCGGATTTTATGGTCAGATCGTCGATCGTTCTTATTTGTGTGATGGCTGGGGCACATTGAGCATAGCAGGAGCTGAGTACGAGGTGTTGCGCATTCGCAGCGAGGTCAGCGGCACTGACAGCATTTATAGCGAAACTTTTAGCTTTGGTTTGCAATTGCCCCGTCCAGCTACCGTTGAATACACGTGGTATGCTGCGGAATTTAAAGTGCCTATTCTACAAATCATCTCTACAGATGGAACAGTGAGTAGCGTGCGGACCGCCGCTTTGGCGTTGCCTTCTGCGATCAATGAAGTGACTTTCAACAGCGGCATATTTCCTAATCCCGCCAATACCTATTTCCAATTGGGAGAAGGACATCCCGCAA
>JAIYCK010000248.1 GCA_027488055.1 Flavobacteriales bacterium
CTTCGCTTCGCTCAGGATGATCATACCACGATGATATAATAGGGGAGGCGCGGCCCGAAGGGCCGCGCCTCCTTTTTCCTAGGCGCTTTGTCGTTCCGAGCGCAGCAGCTCATTGGCCGTGCACTTCCAAGTTGAAAGGCATGGCTGATGGAATCAGGATATTGCTTCGCTCAGACCAAACCCAACTGCTGGTATCGATTGCTGATCAAGGCAGCATATTTTTCCTTGTATTCGGCGGTTACAAAACTTCGCTCAAGCACTTCGAGCATTTCGTATCTGGCATACACAAATAACTCAAGGGTATTGTCCAGTATTTTTTTGTTGAGTCCACTGGTTTCGTACGCGGCCAAAAAATCAGCATACTTGAGTTTTTTCTTTTTGCCGTTCAAGTGCAGCGCCAGTTCTTCGGTGTCACTGGGCAATAGCAATGCCGTGGGAACCAAATCATATGCGGGGCACAATGCCATTCCGAGACCCTCTCGTTCCAAGAGTGAGAAGTTCTTTAGATGCATATCGGCGTTGCCTGTAAAAAATGAAAACAGCACTTGTTCGAAGAAATTAGTGACGTCAAGCAACGGTGAGACAGAGTACTTCATGAGCAATTTTGCTACCTGCTCGTGACTTCCTTTGTACTTGTCCTCGGTTTGTCTTTCGCTCAACTGACACATGTCTTCCATCTGCAGTTTGCCTTTGCGAGTACGATCCACGCGCTTTGTGATATAGCATAGTGTGCCGTCTTGCAAGTGGATCAGGCTATGTGGTACAACCTGTATTCCGCAGGCTGCTGCCATGTGCATGGTAGCGCTTTCCAATTCGGGCATCTGAGGATAGTGTGCTGAGGGAGGCTTGAGTATATAGTCACCATAAAGCCCAACGATGGTAAGTTTTTTCGCTAGGTTTTTTTCTTCTTTGTAATGCAAGCTCAACGATACTTTGGCTTGCACACCAGTCACCGCCATTTGACTTTGGATGACTTGGGTCGCAAGTTCATGTAAGTTGCTCAGTTGATAATTGATCTGTGGTGTTTTGAGTTGACCATAAAATCGTTTGTTGCAAGCTTGATGAAGCTGCGTATCGGGTTCTTGCAATGGCCCATAGCAATGCAAGCAAGCACGACCATACGAGGCAGTTGATTCAAAAACTGCTTCGGTCGTTGACCGCAAACGGGCTAGATATTTTTTTTTAAGATTCTTCATTTTTCACAATTCGGATGGCTCCAATACAATCTTTGCAACAGGCGAGCAACAATCCCATTCGGTCTCTGTATGCAATTTTCCAATTTTCTTCGGCGAGGTCCAAGAGCCAACCCTCGGGTATCAATCCATCGAAGAAGGGAAAAAGTACTTTACTCAGGTAAGGCTGACTGCTCAAAGGAAGGGTCAGGCTGATGGCTTGCGCTTGTGCTTGGTTCAGGTAGGCGCTGTCATAAGTAAACGAATAACCCTCCGCATACTCAGCGATGGTGCCGCAATAAATTTCCTTGAAGTATACGTTTCCACTTCTGCTCATGATTCCTTCTTTATTCTTCTGAGTTGTTTTTTACCGGCCCAAGTGTTTCTCCAAAAAGGCGCAATACATCATTGACTTTATCCATGCGCAGGGTTGTTTTACCCTGCTCCAGATCACGTACAAACCGCAAACCAACGCCTGCTTTGAGTGCAAGTTCGGGCTGCGTCAGGCTATGTTGTTTGCGTTTGGCCTTGATGTGCCAACTCAATAGGGTCATTTTTTCTCGCATTGTTATACCTTTAAGGATACAAATATACGTATTTCTACTTATTTCATACCTTAATTGGTATATTTTAACACACTTAGCTCATTTTTATATTAGATATGGTATAATATACTGCGATTTAGTTTTAATTGGTATATATAGGGTATAATTTTTTGAATTGCAATGGCAGTGCCTGTGGACGATTTCATCGGATGCTCTGAACAATCGTAACACGATCGTGGCGGCGATGTATGGGGATCGCTGTCGATTATTGTATGTCCCATGATTCGATCGAATCGCCGGCTATCATTATAGACCATACATCATTGAGCAAAGTCGTTTGTGAGCAAAATCATGTGCGCAAAACCTATGGATAAGGAGGTCATTGGTAGAGCTTATTTTGTATCATTGCTTGTGCGGTTCATAGCCAAAAGCCGCGCTATTTGCCCTATGTCACAACAACCATCGAAGCCGCGCCAAGTGCGCATCGTTCCTCCCGAAATACTCACAGGACTGCAACTTCATGAGCCCAAAGACCGCGCTGCTGGATTGAAGGCGGTGACTGTGGCTTTGGAACATGTAGCCGATGAAATGGGATTGCTCAATGGCTTGAAGGTCTTGTCCAAGCTCAATCAGCGCGATGGTTTTGATTGCCCTGGCTGCGCTTGGCCGGAGCCCGATCATCGAAGTAAGCTCGGGGAATACTGTGAAAATGGAGCCAAAGCGGTAGCGGAAGAGGGCACCAACAAACGTTGTGATCCTGATTTTTTTGCCGCACACAGCGTTGAAGAAATGAGTGAATGGTCGGATTATCAGATCGGAAAAAGCGGACGTATTGCTCAGCCCATGTATTTGGCAGAAGGTGCGTCACATTATGTGCCCATCGATTGGCAAGAGGCTTTTGATCTGATCGCTTCGGAACTTAAGGCGTGTGAGCACCCGAACGATGCGGTATTCTATACTTCAGGAAGAACGAGCAACGAGGCGGCATTCATGTATCAACTGATGGTGCGAAAATTTGGCACCAACAATCTGCCTGACTGCAGCAACATGTGTCACGAAAGCAGTGGAGTGGGCCTCTCGGAAACGATTGGCATCGGCAAAGGGACGGTCACTTTACAGGATATCTATGATGCCGATGTGGTATTGGTAGTGGGA
>JAIYCK010000344.1 GCA_027488055.1 Flavobacteriales bacterium
ATGCTGATGTTATTGACATTGATGGTTACAAGCAAGGGTATTGCCGGCGTGCCGCGCGCATCCTTGGTAGTCATTGCGGGCACCCTTGCTACTTTCGGCATACCAGAAGCGGGTTTGTTGCTATTGTTTGGCGTGGATCATATCCTTGACATGGGGCGCAGCGCGACCAATGTGGTAGGCAATGCCGTGGCTACAGTAGCTGTCAGCAAATGGGAAAAAATGCTCAAAGACTAATCCCAGAAGCATTTCTAGAGGTTGTGAAATGTCCGTTCGTTTTTTTTTGAACTAGTCAGAACCTGCATGAACTAAATTTGCAGGCAAAATAAGAGGTTATGAAATTTGGCGTTGTAGTATTCCCTGGCAGCAATTGCGATGAAGACTTGGTGTACACCCTGCAAGATGTGATGCATCAGAAAGTGGTGAAATTGTGGCACAAAGACACTGATCTACAAAAATGTGATTTTGTGTTTTTACCGGGCGGCTTCAGCTACGGAGATTATTTGCGCAGTGGCGCCATCGCTCGCTTTTCGCCCATTATGGATGAGGTGATCAAGCATGCCAATCGCGGTGGTTATGTCATGGGTATTTGCAATGGATTTCAAATCCTCTGCGAGGCCAATCTATTGCCAGGAGCGCTATTGCACAATACTTCACGCAAGTTTATTTGCAAAAATGTGTACCTCAAAGCCCAGTCAAAATTCGCTTTGCCTAGTCAAAATTTAGACTTTGACAAGGCGTACAAAATTCCAATTGCGCACGGCGAAGGCAATTTTTTTGCTCCCGACGAAGTGTTGATGGAAATGGATGACAACGATCAAGTAATGTTCCGCTATTGCGATGCGGATGGCAAGATCACAGAAGAAAGCAACCCCAACGGAGCGATTGAAAATATTGCTGGAATCTGTAATGTCAATCGAAATGTCTTTGGTATGATGCCACACCCCGAGCGAGCGGCCGATTTTGAATTGGAAAATACAGATGGACGCGAAATTTTTGAGTCCATTTTGTCCATTGTAAACGCTTAATCCGCAAAAATCACAAGGCCCGCATTGTATTCCAGATCGGAAGCCACCGTGACTAACTTCCGTTTACGTCCAATTTTGACTGCACATTGCGCCGTATTGGGTGGAAATCGTCCCTCATTATGTGCCATGAAAACCACACGATTCTCTCCTTCTTGTAAGTTCAATTTGATGCGTATTTTACGAGAAGTCAATTCATAATTGGTCAAAATAAATTCTCCGTTGAGTTGAACGGAAATAGAGTCTTGATCTTCGTCGCCCTGATCCCAAAGCTCCAAATGCACGGTTCTGCTTTTGCTGTGCAAAGCCGGTAAGGCTTTCTCCTCACGACTTGCCAAAATCGCTGCATCATTGGGTATAATTACTTTTGGCAAGGGTTTGTCTGTATGGCCACCCAAGGTATAAGCATAATTCACACTGATAGTCAACGCATTGCCCGTCCCTTCATAACGGGCAAACCCTCCGTCCTGCTGTTGCACCGACACTCTCATATAATAATTCGGATTGGTCGTGAAATGGTACCCTGCTGTAATCGAAAGTACATTGCGCTTATCTATTTTCGAAATACCAATCAAAGGTGTCCAATATGTGCGTGTATGTTCGACTGTTTCGGAGATAATTACATCGCCCGCTATCTCTTTGTTTAATTGAACATATGTTGGAAAAACTCGACCGAATTCCAACCCCAAGCGGATATAAGAAGAATGCGCATCAGACAGCTTGATCATACCATAGGCTAAGGCTCCTGGCATCAATGCGAGATTGGACACATTGTACACCTCAGTCTCCTTGGTCAATTGAACGCCGCTGACATGCAAACCCAAATTCCCCTCCAGTCCGAAATGTTGTTTGTACCTGAAGCCCATGCCCGTGGTGAGCAAAATATGACTGCCAATTCCTTGCTGCCATTCTGAATCTTGGGCTGCTTTCTTTTCCAAGAACGTGAAGCCCGCATGCAGCTGACTTGGCCACGTCCATTGCAGATCCCGCTGCGCTCCCGATTGATTGGCAATAGTCAGCATACAGCCAAGAATGATCCAGATAAGTTTACTTTGAGCCATACTACGATAGAAATAAATGCTAATATTAGCAAATTTCTCAGGTTTGCGCAATAGTTGTTAACCCGTCTAGTTCAAGCAAAGCCTTCATAGGCTACGAACTTTATATACACATCCGTGTTATTCTGCTTAAATTCGCTGTAGATATGGAAAATCCTTTTATTCCTGGACCTTTATTGGCACAAATCCAAGTGCCTTCGGACCTTCGTGCCATTATCAGCGAAGATCAATTGCCTGAGTTGAGCAAAGAGCTTCGCCAGTATATCGTGGACATTGTTTCTGAAAAAGGGGGGCATTTTGGCGCTTCACTTGGTGTAGTAGAACTCACGGTGGCATTGCATTATGTTTTCAATACACCCTACGACCAGTTGATCTGGGATGTGGGCCATCAAGCATATGGCCACAAAATTTTGACTGGGCGCAAAGATGTTTTCCATACCAATCGCAAATACAGAGGCATTAGCGGCTTTCCGAAGCGTAGCGAAAGTGAATATGACACATTTGGAGTAGGGCACAGTTCTACGTCGATAGGTGCTGCTGTTGGAATGGCGATTGCATCCAAGCTTAAAAATGAAAAGGACCGCCAAATTGTAGCTGTCATAGGCGATGGTGCCATGACCGCTGGCATGGCCTTCGAAGCGCTCAATCATGGAGGCATCAGCGATGCCAATATCTTGGTCATCCTCAATGACAACTGTATGAGTATCGACCCCAATGTGGGAGCGCTCAAAGAATATCTCACAGATATCACCACCAGTCACACATATAACAAAGTGAAAGACGAAGTTTGGAATTTGCTCGGTAAACTTTCCAAATTCGGCACAAGTGCACAACATATTGCCACTAAGATATCGGATTCGCTCAAAGGCTCTTTTGTGAAAGAAAGCAACTTGTTTGAGTCCCTTAGCTGGAGATACTTTGGTCCAGTAGATGGCCATGATGTGGTCTATTTATCCAAAGTGCTCAATGACTTAAAAGACATACCTGGTCCAAAAATTTTGCATTGTGTGACCATGAAAGGCAAAGGTTACGAGCCAGC
>JAIYCK010000201.1 GCA_027488055.1 Flavobacteriales bacterium
GATACCAAACTGATGAATGGGTTTTTCGGTAATCAATATACCAGCCGCATGAATACCAATATAATTGGGAAAGTCATGTATATAACTTGCATATCGAATTACTAAATGATGCAGGTCGGTATAGTCTGATTCAGGGAGTTTGCGGTCGCTTAGGAGATCTATTTCCGATTTGGGTAATCCAAATACTTTACCCAATTCGCGCACCACTGCCGAATATTGAAAGGTCACAAAAGCACCAAGCAGAGACACATTCTTGAATTTCGAAAAGATATAGTTAGTGATGTCTTCACGCTCTCGCCATGAAAAATCAATGTCAAAGTCGGGCGGATTTTGTCTGAAAAGATTAATGAAACGCTCGAAGTAGAGGTCCAGTTCAATGGGGTCGACATCGGTGATTCGAAGTAGATAGGCGACCACACTGTTCGCACCACTTCCTCTTCCTACGTAATAATAATTGCGTGAACGCGCATAACTTGTAATGTCCCAATTGATCAAGAAGTAGGCAGTAAATCTTTTTTCTTCGATGATACGAAGCTCCTTTTCCAGTCGATCGAGTATATGTTGATCTGCTTCGGGGTATCTATATGACATCCCTTTTTGACAAAGATCCCGAATGAGTATTCGGTCCGTTTCGATGGAACCTGTATAATACAGTTGGTTTTCGTGATGCTGACCGCTGAAGTCAGGTGTGCAATTGCATTCGCTCACCAAATTGCAGGTGCGTTCAAACACGCCGGGTAAAGCCTCATACGCCTTCTTGAGGTTGTCGAAGCTGGTATGCAGATCATCGTATGACCCTTCTTCGGATTTAGATAGTTTGCTTAGAAGACAATTATTGTCAATGGCGCGCAACAAGCGATGTGCATTGAAGTCTTTTTTATGTCGAAAGGTTTGGGTATGGAGCGCAACGAGTTTATCGATCGGATATCTTTCAGGGTGCAGCTGCACGTGAAGTACTTCTTGTATGCTTATCCCAATGAATTCGTTGGCCTGGAGTGTTTTAGATTTTTCGACTTCATCCCATTCAAGCCATTGCCGAGCGGGGTAAATAATCCAGGTGTCTTCCAATGGAGGGAGACGTGAATTAAATTTTTCTTTATCGTGAAGATGGGTTGAAACAAATTGATCGAGTTGGTAAAATCCATTGTTGTTGCGGGCTAGTGTAACTGCCACTTGGTGGACTCCATTGCGAATATCAACACCTACTACTGCCGTTCGATTGGCTTTATGACAAAGCCTCTGAAATTCAATGAGTGCGGCACTGCAATTGATGTCGGTAATTACAGCAATGGGGTATCCATTTGTATCGAGTTGATCGATCAATTCTGTTGGTGTCATCACACCATAACGCAGGGAATAATATGAGTGATTATTGATCACAGGCAGGCTTATTATTGGCGACGGTTGGCCAATAAAGGTGGTGGTTCACCATTGAAGGGATTCCAACGACCAATGCTCTTGGCATCCATTCCTGCTGCAGTCATTACAATGCGGTCACCAAATCGTGCACGCATTTTATCCATTGCCTTGTACAAGGATATTTGCTCCTCGGTGTCTTCAAAAAGATTGATCTGATAGCCACCATTTACCAAATGGCTATAACGAACACCAATTAACCGAACGAGCATTCGACGTTGGTATATTTTTTCAAACAATTCGAGGACCTTTTTGATCAGTATATGGTCGGCTGATGTATAAGGAATGCGGCATTGCAAAGTTTGAGTTTGAAAATCGGAGTATCGAACCTTGACGGTGACACACGATGTGACTTTCTCTCCTCTGCGGAGTTGGAAGGCTAGATTTTCGGCCATTGCTAAAAGAATTCCGCGCAGTTTGTGTACGTCGATGGTGTCTTGATCGAATGTACGTTCGGTGGATATACTCTTGCGTTCTTGGTATGGGATCACAGGTGATTGATCGATGCCATTGGCTTTGCGCCAAATCGTGACTCCGTTTTCACCCAATGCGCGCTCCATCAATTCGATGGGCATGTCTTGGACCGTTTGAATTTTTTGAACGCCCAAATTGCGAAGCGTTTGATAGGTCACATCGCCTACCATAGGGATTTTTTTGATGGATAGAGGTGCCAAGAATGGTTTTTCAGTCCCATAATCGACCCGAATCTGATTGTTGGGTTTGGCCTCTCCAGTGGCTATTTTGGAGACGGTTTTGTTTTCGGAAAGGCCAAAGGAAATGGGAAGCCCCGTTTCTTGAATCACCTTTTGGCGCAACTCGCTGGCAAAACGCATGCAACCAAAAAATTTGTCCATGCCCGTGAGATCACAATAGAATTCATCAACGGAAGACTTTTCGAATACGGGCACTGCTTCGCGCACAATTTCCGACACCATATCACTGTATTTCATATAGGTGCCGCTGTTGCCGCGTATTACAATGGCGTCAGGGCATAGCTGTTTGGCCAAGCGCATGGGCATGGCCGAATGTATGCCAAAGGTGCGCGCTTCATAACTGCAAGACGCCACTACGCCGCGGTCACTGGTGCCACCGATCAAAACGGGTTTGCCATTCAGCCGTGAATCGAGCAAGCGCTCACACGACACAAAAAAGGTGTCGAGGTCCATATGCATGATTGAGCGGTCCATTGATGACAAGTGCTTGGGGAATTACCTTGCACTAAGATAACCATCTTTTGAGTGTCGATGTGGGGATGCCTTTATTTTGTTGATATTAGCGTTAAGCATTTGTCAATCAGAGAAATAGGCGTTTTTTGAATGGATGGGCATGCACTCATATTCTTTATATTCGTGCCATGAC
>JAIYCK010000284.1 GCA_027488055.1 Flavobacteriales bacterium
ATGCGGCAATTGTATTCAATGACGTACGGCTCATTGCCGACTTTCATCAAACCAAAAAAGATGAAACCATTGTATTGAATACCCTCACTTTTGAGTCCTTTGAGTGTTGGAATGATAATTTGAGCATCAATTTTATCGATGAACTCAGGAGTAGCAAACGGAACAGGAGAAATGGCTCCCATGCCACCTGTATTCGGTCCAGTATCGCCTTCGCCGATGCGCTTGTAATCCTTGGCTTCAGGGAGAATCTTATAAGAATCCCCGTCGGTGATAATGAAAACACTCATTTCGACCCCTTTTAGAAACTCTTCGATAACCACTTTCTTGCTCGCCTCACCAAACTGACCTTCTAACAATTCTTTTAAGCACTTTTGCGCTTCCTTCAAATCATTCAAAATCAAAACGCCTTTGCCCGCAGCCAATCCATCGGCTTTGAGGACATAAGGAGCTTTTAGTCCGGCTAAATAAGTCTGTCCTTCTTTCAGTGTGGCGATCTCAAACGTTTGGTAGCGCGCAGTGGGGACATTGTATTTCTGCATGAATGCCTTTGCAAAGTCCTTGCTTCCCTCCAATTGTGAGGCTTGCTTGTTTGGACCGATGATACCGATAGATTTTAAATCTTTGTCAGCCTTGAAAAAATCCACAATTCCACCAACCAATGGCGCTTCTGGGCCTACCACCACCAATTCAATCTTCTTTTCGTTGACGAACTTCTTAATGGCCTTGAAATCCATAGGATCAAGATCAACATTCGTTGCCACATCTGTGGTACCAGCGTTGCCGGGGGCCACATACAGATTGGCCAACAAAGAGCTGTCTCTCATCCCCCAGGCCATCGCATGCTCGCGGCCACCACTTCCCAAAATCAGGACATTCATATACGCTTGGAATTAATTCGGTAATTGACTTACAAAGTAAAGGCGATCTTGTAGAGAATAGGCGCTAAGTTTTGAACACGCAACAATAAGACAATCAATATGATAAATCGATTTTGTTAACTCACCCTTTGCAGGCATTCATAGAATGATCATACCGCGGTTAAAAAATCAACTCCACGGAATTTGATTTTGATTTCTTCGAGTTTGGTTAAAATGGCCTCTGGCTCCTTCAAGGTTACCAAGTCCATGCGATCTTCCTTGAAATGAGGCAACCCCTTGAAGTAGTTGCTGTAGTGGCGGCGCATTTCGAGCACACCGAGCACAGGTCCTTTCCATTGAACGGAAAACTCAAAATGCCTGCGACAAGCTTCCGCACGATCTTCCAAAGTTGGAGGCTCAAGGATGTTGCCTGTGGCCAAATAATGCTTAATCTCATTGAAAATCCAGGGATAGCCAATACTGGCCCTCCCTATCATCAATCCGTCTACGCCATATCTGTTTTTATACTCCAATGCTTTCTGCGGACTATCGATATCGCCATTGCCAAAAACGGGAATATGCATACGCGGATTGTTTTTGATCGCTCCAATCAAGGTCCAATCCGCTGATCCTTTGTACATCTGAACCCTTGTGCGACCATGAATCGTCAACGCTTTGATGCCAATGTCCTGCAATCGCTCAGCCACTTCCACCACATTTTTACTTTGTTCATCCCACCCCAAACGGGTTTTTACAGTAACAGGAAGTTTGGTGGCTTTGACGATGGCCTCAGTCATGCTCACCATCTTAGGAATATCTTTTAGAATACCAGCTCCGGCGCCTTTGCAAGTGACCTTCATGACTGGACAACCGTAATTGATGTCCAACAAATCAGGATTGACCGATTCGATGATTTGGGCACATTTCACCATGGTTTCGACCTCACTTCCAAAAATTTGTACACCGATGGGCCTTTCATATTCAAAAATATCGAGCTTCATTTTACTCTTGGCTGCATCGCGAATCAAACCTTCGCTACTGATGAATTCGGTATACATCAAATCGGCGCCATGCTCCTTGCACACCATGCGAAATGGTGGGTCACTCACGTCCTCCATCGGTGCGAGCAGAAGAGGGAAATCAGGCAATTCTATTTGATCTATTTTCACCATGCATGAATCACTTAACCAATCATCATTTTTTGATTGGGTTGCAAATTTACTTCGCTTTCCTTTGCATTATGAAAAATGATTGGTTGTCCACCCTGTCAGAACGCAAAAAATTACTTTTGTTCGGTGCTTTTGTACTCATCGGAATGGGTCTTGGAAGCATGCTCATGTTTGCTGTGGCTCAAGCTATGTCACCTGCAGGTACTGATATTGCACATGTTTTTGCGTCTCCACAAGCCGAACATGCTGAAATCCTAAAATGGGCCAATACATCTATGCTCGTTGGATTTTTTCTTTTTCCTGTTATCATGTTTCAATGGATGTTCAGGGGCTCCCATGCGCTCCCGCTTCATTTTGCTCGCCCAACCCATTGGTGGTGGTTGGCTCCCGTGCTTTTGTTTTTCTTATCAGGCATGGTAGACATTGCAGGACGTTTCAATGTCTGGTTAATCCAAAAAATGGAATTATCAACACTAGAATCTCTCCAAAACCAAGCAGACAATTTGCAACAACTCATGCTCACACCAACGAGTATGACCGAATGGATTGGAACCATTGCAGCCGTGGTCATTGGTCCTGCGGTGCTTGAAGAATTGTTTTTTAGGGGGGCGCTACAAAATTTATTTATGCGCGTTGGTCGCAATCCACATGCGAGCATTTGGGCCTCTGCCATTGCATTCAGTGCCGTTCATATGCAATTTGAAGGTTTTCTTCCGCGCCTTATGCTTGGTGCTATGATGGGTTACCTCTATTATTGGAGTGGTTCGATCACCACTGCCATCATCGCGCATGCATTCAACAATCTGCTAGCCCTTTGTCTATTCCAGATCTTTCGAACCACTGAATGGCATATCATAGATCAACCATGGATTGAATTGCTCATCAGTTTCGGATTCGGTTTTATCGGCATTGCATTGACCCAATGGGCTTATCGCAAAGGTCATTA
>JAIYCK010000139.1 GCA_027488055.1 Flavobacteriales bacterium
AAATTGTGACAGGCAGCTTGATAGGTGCTGGCATATTGTTGTGGTTGAACCATCGTTTTCTCAGTCCATGGCCCCTTGCCTATTATCCATTGGCATTGGGCATCTTGGTGATGTTGTATTTGGTCATTCAGTTTTTTCGTTTGCCTTCGCGCACCAATACAAGTACAGGTGGTCAATTGGTAGCACCATGCGATGGCAAGGTGGTGGTGATCGAGGAAGTAGAAGAGCCAGAATATTTCAAAGGCAAGCGCTTGCAAGTGTCGATTTTTATGTCGCCATTGAATGTGCATTGCAATTGGGTTCCATGTGCAGGCGAGGTATCGTATGTGAAGTATCACCCAGGTAAATACTTGGTAGCTTGGCACCCCAAGAGTTCAACCGAAAACGAGCGCAGCACGATTGTGTTCAAAGGCACCAACGGCAAAGAAGTATTGGTCCGTCAAGTTGCGGGAGCTGTTGCGCGCCGTATTATCTATTACATGCAAGAAAAAATGACTGTGAAAAAGAACGATGAGCTAGGCTTCATCCGTTTTGGTTCACGCGTGGATTTGTATTTCCCATTGGACACAAAAATCATTGCCCAAATTGGCGACGTAACCAAGGGCAATGAGACGGTGATTGCCGAATGGTGAGATAAAACTGCGCTCGCATTTCAGATCCTTCACTGCGTTCAGGATGACAGGGAAGCAGGAAGACAAAAAGCCTTGGCCTGTGTGTTCTTCATTCATTGAAAATTATGATGGCCAAGGAGTGAAGCGTGACGCACATCAAAAGGCTGAATCCTACGCCACCATCCTTTTTAAATAGAGATCCCTTGCTTCAGATCCTTCACTGCGTTCAGGATGACAAGGAAGCAGGAAGATAAAAAGCCTTGGCCTGTGTGTCCTTCATTCATTGAAAATTATGATGGCCAAGGAATAAAGCATTGTGGTGGCGGTAGATGCAATTCATTCTCTGATGCTGATCATCGGACCGGGATTATCGGAGTTTTGATGGACGCTTATTTCTGCTCTCGCTTTTTCTTATACAAATAGACAGCCCCTGTGATGATGCTTGCGACGCCCAATATCCCCAAGGCGCCGTAAATCCAATGAAAACTGGATTTCATGACTACCAAGAAAACAACGGCAATAAGAATGATGGTGGGCACTTCGTTGAGCAAACGCAGACGCAAGGAAGAGTAACGCAATGGCTCTATCTGAATGCGGGTATAAACCTTTTGACCATACACCATGTATACCCACAAAAGCGCTACAAAAAACAACTTGATGTGCATCCATGGTTGGGCCAAAAATGCAGTATTGACCACGATCAACCACAATCCAAAAAAAGACGCAAGAACAGCGGAGGGCCATGTAATGATGTACCACAATTTTTTTTCCATGATACCGAACTGCTGAAGCAAAATACTGCGCGCTGGTTCTTCCTTGTTTGCAGCCTCGGCGTGGTAGACGTATAGTCGAAAAATATAAAACAAGCCCGCAAACCAGGTGACCACAAAAATGACATGTAGGGATTTGATAGCGTTTGGATCCATGAGGTAAAAATAAGGCAATCCAAAGGCTTCGCAATCCAAATAGTGTGATCACAAAGTGAGAATCTCCAGATCGAATCGACTTTGGGTCATTTGCATTTTTTATCTGTTTGAGGAACAACGCGCATACTACCTTTGCCCCGAATTTTTTTTAGAGAAAAACCTATGCAACGTCACCAAGTCCCCGCTCAATCCACTTTTGCAGTGGGTACCCATCTTGTACTTCCCGAAAACACCAATACGCTCGGCAACCTCATGGGCGGCCAATTGCTCAACTGGATGGACGTGATCAGCGCAATCAGTGCACATCGTCATTGTCACCGCATCGTAGTGACAGCGGCAGTGAACAATGTGAGCTTTCAGCACCCCATCAAACTGGGAGATATTGTCACCATCGAAGCCAAAGTATCGCGCTCCTTTTCATCGAGCATGGAAGTATACATGGAGGTTTTTGTGGAGCATGCCACTACCGGTGAACGCACCAAATGCAACGAAGCCATCTACACCTTTGTGGCGGTAGACCAATTGGGATCGCCTATCAATGTGCCTGATCTATTGCCCGAGACCGATGAAGAAAAACGCAGGTATGATGGTGCATTGCGTCGCAGACAATTGCGGTTGATTTTGGCCGGCAAGATGAAGCCCGACGAAGCCACTGAACTCAAAGCTCTTTTTACCGAGCCCAACACTTTTCAATAGCCTCCCTGAATTGCTCCGATGTAATTTGATCAGCGCACTTATGGTCCATGCCATATTTGCATCGGTTGCCTAATTTCGAACAGGGCCTGCGCTTTCTGCCAACAGGCTCCAACATGATGCTATCTGGATGGGCACGGTAAGGCGACATGCCCAAACTCGGTGTGGTACAGCCCCAAATTGAAATGATTTTTCGACCAAATGCAGCTGCAATGTGCATCATCCCTGTATCTCCAGTGACTACCACCTCGGCGCGACTCACTACATCAGCACTTTGATGGACGGACAATTTTCCCACCCAATTCGTGCACGAAACGAGGGCCGTAATATTGTTCGCATCGGCAAGATCTTCTTTGCCTCCAATCAAGACAATCGGTTGTTGCACGGTCCTTAGCCATTGCACCCATGTATGCGGCGATGGGCGCTTGCCCGCATGTGCGCCACCGATGACCACCGCCATAAAAGGTTGGTTGGGTAATTCAGTCAGATCCGCTGCGCTTAATCCTTGCCCATCAGGGATATAATATTCCAACCCTTGACCATCGTCTTGGACGCCAAAAGCCTTGAGTGTATGTAGATACCTATCCACCACATGCACTTTTGGCATCACATTCAAACCCAGGTGCACCAACAACCACTTTTTAAAATTCAGTTTATCAAAAGTGAACGACAACGTTTTGAGTCGGCGTTTGATGACCGCGCTTCGGATGTTGCGATGAAGGTCGATGATATAATCGAAATGCTCATGTTCCAAAGCGGGTAAAATCTCCTGTACCGTTTGTTCAAAGCAATGTATCCGCTGGATGCGGGGATTGGCTTCCAGTAGCCCTGCGAACCGCTTTTTGCAGACATAATGAATCTCGATTTGACCTGCGAGTTGCGATTGCAGCGCGCGCAAAACAGGAGTTGTCAGTATGATGTCACCCATACTGCTCAAGCGAATGACCAACACCTTGACAGGTTGTGAAGTAGCGTGTTCCATGGACGCGGCAAAAATAGCGGCTTTGGTTGTGCGGATTGAATGAAAAATGGAGGCGATCCCAAAAAACCTACGTAGGTTCGCGGCATGTATTTGATCGATACCCACAGTCACATGTACCAGCCGGCCTTTGACGAAGACCGTGCAGCGGCGATTACACGCGCCATAGAAGCCAATGTGAAAAAAATTATTTTACCCAATATCGACCTCGAAAGCATACCAGGGATGCACGCATTGGTCCACGACTTTCCCGGGGTCTGTTATGCCATGATGGGTTTGCACCCCTGCGATGTCAAAAGCAATTACGAGGAGGTATTGCAGACCATGCATACCCATCTGCAGTCGGGTAATTATGTGGCCATCGGCGAAACGGGCATCGATTTATTCTGGGACAAAACCACCTACGAACTGCAATGCGAGGCCTTCAAAATTCAGGTGCAATGGGCCAAAGACATGAAGTTGCCCATTGTCATCCACGCGCGTGATTCCATTGATGAGCTCATTGCTATTTTGGACATATACAACGACGACCAATTGACAGGAGTCTTTCATTGTTTCACGGGCACCCTTGCGCAGGCCCAACACATCATTGGCTATGGTGGATTTTATTTGGGTATTGGTGGCGTGCTCACGTATCCCAAGTCAGGACTTGCAGCGGTGGTCGCCGAACTGCCGTTGGAGTACCTT
>JAIYCK010000028.1 GCA_027488055.1 Flavobacteriales bacterium
AGTATCCAATATCTCTAAATGCCCCATTCATGGGCAGGGTCAGCATAAAGTAATTCGCTGCACCGCCGCCCACTGCTTTACCGGGATGAAATGTTGCGTATTCTTTATTGTATTTACCCGAACTGTAATCATCGTAATGCACCATAATTAACTCGTTTACTTTCCAAACCGAGGATAGTTCTTTATGAAGTGCCTTTGCGGTACTTGGGTCTTTTTCGAAATGAATAAAATTTGTTTTGGATTTGGGCAGGTGATCAAAAACTTCTGGTGCAACTGGCTTCAAAAGGAATTTGAAATGGTCGCCAGAACTAACTTGCACTTGTCCAGACATGTAGAAAGTAATCAGGCAGAATAGGATGCTAAATAGATTTTTCATTATTATAAAGATTGATGGGTAAAAATAATTAAAACCCGTTTATTTGGTTGTTTTTTTCAATTCAGATCAACAATTCTTTCCTTCATGGTCTTTCAGCAGGGTGTTCATTAGCTCGAAATACTATAGCTCAAAAAACTTCGAAGCTATTCAGGTGAATTACCGAGCATGGAACATTGGAATAGCTCCTCTATCCGGCCGAACTTTTTTTACCTACTCCTTTTTCGCAGCCCTCCTGCAACGCTCACTGCAATACTTAACCTCGTTCCAATTCTTCTCCCATTTTTTGCGCCACTCCATGGGCAGCCCGCAGATCATGCAGTCTTTGGTGGGTAAATTGGACTTGGTGTACTTGGACATAATACGTATGCGATGGATGCAAAGACTTGCTCGGATTGGTGGATTGAGTTCACTTATCTTGAGCCAACAAACGTGCAAGGGCACCTTCTTTCAAACTATAAGCGCTGTGGATGATCTCTTGGAAGGTATGCATGTGCAACACATAGTCCACCAAAGCACTGGCCAAAGGCATGAATTGCGCGCGCATCTCTGGAATGACTGGATTGCGCAAACGCTGATCGTAGGTACTCAGGAGCAATTGATCATTGAGTCCTTGCATCACATGGATGGGAATGCGATGAATTTGTTGGTCTTTCGGTTTTTCGAGCTTGACACCGGCAAAATAGAGATCCAATAGGGTGTCAAACGAACCGCTGCTGCCAATCAAACGGGTGGGCTGAAATGTTGTGAGGGACTCTGACAAGGATGATAATTCTGTACGCAAAAATTGTTTCAACGCCTTTACTTCCTCCAGTTGAATAGGGTCAGAAGGTCGTATGGTATCATACAAGCGACTCACGCCGAGGGCAAAGCTCTTTTTCCATAATACGCCCGTTTCATTGGCAATGACAAATTCGGTGGAACCGCCGCCAATGTCCATGATCAACACCGTCTCATCGACAATGGGATACGTGATTTTGACGCCATTGAAAATGAGGGCAGCCTCTTCTTCTCCGTCGATCAAATGGATGGGAGCTCCCAAAATTTTGCTCCCAATTTCAATGAACTCTTGCCCATTGCTACTGTCGCGCAACGCACTGGTGCCATAGGCAAACAGTTGACTGCATTCGTAATTGTTGCACGCATTTTTGTAGCACCAGAGGGCGTCCAAACCCCTGGCGAAGCGCGCGGGTTGGATGTATGCTTGTTCGAAACTGCCTTCGCCAATTTTGACAGCCAGTTTGGTTTGATACACGGTGTCCCAACCGCCATCTTCGCGCGGATCCGCGACGAGTAAGTTGAAGGTATTGGTGCCGCAATCGATCACGGCCACGCGGTTGCGTATGGGTTGTAATTCGGACATAATTAGGAGCTATAGCGGATCCATTTCCACAATTCTTTGTAATTGATTTTTTTGCCGTACATCAAAATGCCTACGCGGTAAATTTTGCCAGCCAACCAAATGCCTCCTAAGAAAGCAAATACCAGACTCACCATGGACGAAAGGATAACCCACACCGGCGCACCGATGGCGGTTTTGACCATGATCACAATGGGTGAGGTCAGCGGGAAAATGGCAAAGAATGTTCCCACAGGACTCTCGGGATTGGCCAAGAGACTGCTTGATATAATGTATCCGATGATCAGCGGAATGGTCACAGGCAACATAAACTGTTGGGTGTCGGTATCGTTGTCCACAGCCGCGCCGATAGCGGCAAACAAGGAGCCATACAGTAAATAGCCACCGATAAAATAGAACACAAACAAGCCGAGCATCAAAGGCCAATTGATGCTAAAAATCCAATTGATGGCCTCGTTGTTCATCAATGCCTCCATCATGGCCTGTTGCTGCATGGGATCCACTTGGGCCATGCCATCGACCATGGCAGCACCGCCGGTTTGTTGGCCGATATAGAGCGAAGCGGCGAGACCGACCACACCGCTTAAGATCATCCACATCACAAACTGTGTAAGGCCCACGAGACCGATTCCGATGACCTTGCCCATCATCAATTGAAATGGTTTGACGGAACTCACAATGACCTCTACGATGCGATTGGTTTTTTCCTCCATCACACCGCGCATGACTTGCACGCCATACATGAAGATGAAGAAGTAGATCAAAATAGCGAATCCAAAACCAACAACACCCTTCATGCCGTTGTCGTCGACCTCGGTCAGTTTTTCGATGTCGTGCATATTGAAAGATACATCTTTTTTGATGCTCTTGTATTTGGAATAATCCATTTGCAAACTGTCTTGCACCCGGAAGCGTTCGAGCGATTCTTCGATCTCATTGCTGATCTTGCGCTCCACCATATCACTGGGTTTGTGCTTGTAGTACAAGTCACACTTTCCGTGATTCAAGGCACCATCGTCGATCTTCACCAATACATTGAATGGTCCGTTTTTGAACGCGGTATCGCTCACATCGTATTTGCTGAACTCATACAGCACGTTGCTCGAATCGCTGTATTGAAATCGGTCGCTGAATCGGCTTTGAAGGCCAGAGCCATCATCGGCATTTTCCGAGATCACACCGTTGAAATCGACAATCAAAACCTTGTAATCATGTTGGTCGTTGATGGTGAGGATCACTGCACCAAAGATGAGGCAAGCAAATAATATCGGACCCAAAAAGGTCATGATGAGAAATGACTTTTTCTTGACTTTTACGCTGTATTCGCGTTTGATGATCAACCAGACTTTATTCATTGTTGGCGTTGAATTGGGTTACTGCGGAGATGAAGACTTCGTCCATGGTGGGGATTAATTCGCGCACCGATTGGATGGAAATATGGGGGAGGAGGGCTGCCAATAAATCGTTCAATTGCTTGCCTTCGCCCAGGCGAATATGTGCTACGTGGCCATTGGCATGGGGCGTATTTTGGATCAATTCGAAATGGGCCCACAAGCCGATACCCAAGTCCATGGCTGCACCTTGGAAGACCAGTTCATAGATATTGGTTTTGTATTTGTTTTTGATGTCTTGGACCGATCCATCGAGGATGACCTGTGATCGATTGATAAGAGCGATGTTGTCGCACAACGACTCCACGCTGCCCATGTCGTGGGTGGATAGTATAATGGTGCTGCCCTGTTCTTTCAAACGCAACATTTCCAATCGAATAAGTTCGGCATTGATGGGGTCAAATCCGCTGAAGGGTTCATCCAAAATCAGCAATTTGGGTTCGTGCAGCACGGTTGTGATGAATTGCACTTTTTGGGCCATCCCCTTGGAGAGGTCTTCAATTTTTTTGTCCCACCACGTGTGTATTTCAAACCGCTTGAACCAGTCCATCAATCGCGCTTTCGCATCGGCCTTGCTGAGGCCTTTGAGTTGGGCGAGGTACATGCATTGTTCGCCCACTTTCATGGATTTGTAGAGTCCGCGCTCCTCGGGTAAATATCCGATCTGCTCCACATGGTGCGGAGCAAGTGGCTCACCGTTGAACAGCACTTGGCCGCTATCGGGCGCCGTAATCTGATTGATGATGCGGATCAAACAGGTTTTTCCTGCACCATTGGGTCCGAGCAACCCGAATACGGATTGTGCTGGCACGGTGATGCTTACATCCTGCAAGGCTTGATGCTTGGCATAGTGCTTAAAAATGTGTTTGGCTTCGATGGTATTCATACACGTGTTTTACTTTTCACATCTACAATATTACGCACCTTTGTTCAATCGGCACCGCTCGAGTTGATCAGCGGTAATAAACTGACCCTTGATGGTCGTGATGGAGCGATCCATAAAGATCCGCCACAACTCGCTAGTGGACAGAATCACAGGTCTTTAGCACAGCTGTTGCTTCG
>JAIYCK010000276.1 GCA_027488055.1 Flavobacteriales bacterium
ATGTGGTATTGGTAGTGGGACAGAATCCTGGTACCAATCACCCGCGGATGCTGAGTGCGTTGCAAAAATGCAAAAAGAATGGGGGTACGGTCGTGCATATCAATCCAATGCCCGAGGCAGGAACCACCCGATTTGTGGACCCTCAAAGTCCTGTGGACATCCTCACGGGTGGAACGCTTTTGGCCGATCATTTTTTGCAGGTCCGCATAGGTGGCGACATCGCTCTGTTCAAATTGATCATGCATCGGATGTTCCAGCGCGAAAAAGAAGCGCCAGGAAGTGTGCTTCACAGTGCTTTCATCGATCAACATACTGTGGACTTTACAGCTTTCCAGCAAACGATCCAACAATTGGATATAAACCAGGCCCTCGAAGATTGCCAAGTGCCGCTTGAAAAAATACATGCCGTGGCAGATGTGTTGTGTGGAACGAATAAGTTCATTACATGCTGGGCCATGGGGCTGACACAGCAAAAACACGCTGTCAACAATATCAAGGAAATCGTAAACCTCCATTTGATGCGAGGCGCTGTGGGTATCAAAGGAGCGGGACTCTGCCCCGTGCGCGGACATAGCAATGTGCAAGGCGATCGTACGATGGGGATCTATGAAAAACCCAAAGAGAGTTTCTTAGCTGGTTTGGACAAACACTTCCATATGCAATCACCACGTGCGCATGGGTATGATACAGTAGAAGCCATTGAAGCTATGGACAAAAATTTAGTTCGGGTATTCATTGGATTGGGAGGCAATTTCATTTCAGCTACACCCGACAGCGAATTCACGGGCAAGGCCATGCAGAAGGTACGCTTGACGGTTCAGATATCCACTAAGCTCAATCGTGCTCATTTGGTTACGGGTGCACACGCGCTGATTTTACCCTGTTTGGGTCGCACTGAAAAGGACGTCCAGAAGGGCGGAGCACAGTTTGTGACAGTCGAAAATTCGATGGGTGTGGTGAGCACTTCGCGCGGTAATATGGAACCGGGTTCGCCCATGCTCAAGAGCGAACCAGCAATCATCGGAGGCATTGCAAAAGCGCTATTCTTTGGATGGGACACCATCGATTGGCAAGCCATGGTTGATGATTACGATGTGATCCGCGATCACATAGAAGGATCCATTCCGGGGTTTGATCATTACAATCAACGCGTGAGGCAGCCGGATGGTTTTTATCTGCCCAATGGCCCTCGCAATGGACAATTTACAACCTCGGATCAAAAGGCCCATTTCACGGCGGTGCCGTTGCCCCATGTTAAGGTGGCTGCAGGTCGTCTGATCATGATGACGATCCGCACGCACGATCAATATAACACGACCATTTATGGTTTGGAGGATCGTTACAGAGGCATCGGCAATGAACGTCGGGTGATTCTCATGCACAAGGACGACATGCATGAACGCGGTTTGAGCCAAGGAGAATTGGTAGATATCGTGAGCCACTTCAATGGGGTGGAGCGCGAGGCGTTGACCTTCCATGTGGTGTCCTATGACATAGCCAAGGGCTGCACTGCAACTTATTTTCCCGAAACCAATTGTTTGGTGCCGATTGATCATTTCGCTGATCAAAGCAAAACACCTGTGAGCAAATTCATCGAAATCAGTATTCGCAAAAAAGGATGACGACTTTACAAGGCCGTTGGTGTAGTTTGATCCTTGCCTTGGCTTGGACCTTTTGGTTTTTTGGCTCTGCAGTTTGGCAGCCAGATGCGCATGTATTTGGAGGCGTCGGCGATGGCATGAAAAACTATTACACTTTCGCTTACCATGTGCGTCATGATGCCCATTGGATGCATTTCGAGGGATGCAATTATCCATACGGCGATCACGTGACCTTCACCGATGGTCATCCAGCGTTATCTTTTCTTTTTGGTTCGTTGCCTTGGGTGCAAGCGCATCCGGTAGGCTTTCTCAATCTTTTCATGATTGTAGGTTTTACAGCAGGTCTTTTGTTGTTGTATCAATTGCTTATCGTTTGGGGTGCATCACCCGCATTTGCTTTGGCTGGTGCATGGATTATCCATCTGGGGCATCCTCAGTTGGAGCGGTTGTCAGGACATCTTTCATTGTCAGCGGTATGGATGATTCCGTTGATGCTTTTGCTTTTGGCCCTTTGGCGCCAACATACCCATTTGAAATACATCTTCGGTGCTGCGCTGTTGCACGTATTTGCGTGGTTCCTGCATCCCTATTTGGGATTGATGATGGGTGGACTCATGATTTTGTTTCCCCTATTGGCATCCCTTTTTGCGCGCACCCAGCTCAAAGGTTGGTGGTTGTCTGTGGGCTTGGGTATCTTGATCATGGGAGCTTATTTTTTCTTTGTGCGTTGGACCGACCATCATCCCGATCGACCGCAAGGAGGCGGTGGATTTTTGGATTTTGTGACCACCTTCAAAACCCTCTTTGGCGGGATGGACGGTAATCTTATTGGCCGACTTTTCGGATCATTCGCGCCATGGCCCAATGGACATGAGGGCAAAGCCTATATCGGTTTTGTACCCATGCTTGGACTCGTCGCTGCTATTCTGTGGGGAGCTCGCCACATGAAGAAAGTTGTTGCAGTGGTTCAACCGTGGATGCCATGGATCATCATCGCGATATGTTTTGTCGCATTTGCGAGCGCGGTACCATTTATTTGGGGTTTAGAAAAGTGGGTGTCCAAAGTCCCATTCTTAGAACATTTCCGTTGTCCGGGGCGATTTGCATGGGTCTTTTATTACATCGTGACGTGCGTCGCTTGGCTTGCTTTGTATGGCATTGTAAAGTCACAGAAGAAGCTTGGGTGGATCGTTCTATGGGTTTGTCCACTCATTGCCACAGCAGATCATGTGCACCGCCAGCAAAGAGTCAGCGCCTCTTTGCTTACCACGCCCAATTATTTTCACACGGACTACATTCCTGCAGAAGACATCAAACCCATTCAAGATATTCTATCTCAAGCAGCGCAAACCACAGCGATTTGGACAGTGCCACAGATCTGTTATGGCAGTGATTTTTTCACACGGTATTTCGATGAGGAGAAGGTGCGGCATGCGTACATCGTCTCTTTTCATACAGGTAAGCCTTTGCTTGGCACGTTCAATCCCAGAGCCAGTTACACCGAATCACGATGGGCTATGCAGTTGACAGCCCCCAATGTTTTTGTAAAGGACATGTGGGCAGATTGGAAAGCCACTGATCGCTTTTATTTGCTCAAACTCGATGAACCAAAATTCGAAGGTGAGCAGCGATTGCTCGCGAAATGTGGAAGTTGGATTACCCTGGAAGAAGAAGAAAGCGAATTGAAAAGTTGCTTGGCAGCTATCGATTACAGCGCAGATAGGCGGGTTTGGAATGTACTTGAGCCCGCGAGCGATGAGCGTGGTTTTTTGCAGATCACACAATCGACCTATCAATCCATTGCCGAATGGAATACCGATACATTGAGCGCCCCGCGTTGGATGCATGCATCGGCTTGGATGGACTATGATACCTATACACAAGGATCGGTCTATTGGATGGTGGAAGAAAAACAGGGCGACAAAAAGAAGCTGTTGGATTCGCTGTATTCCCACGAGGCGAGTTTCCAGTTCGGAAAAAAGGTTTGGTTGAGTTCCACCTTCAAGGTGCAGCCCGATAGAGCGTACATGGTGTTGTTTCGTTATGGGGACAAGGATCGGCCGTACATTCACTTCTCACAATTTGAATTGCAAGAAGTCGACTCTGTAGGTCAAGACTGGATGAAGTACCGCTCCTTGTGGAGTCGATACAAGGCTATTGATATAGCTGATTGATCAGTGCGTCCAGGCATGACCAGCGAGATCGGACCTCGTCTCGTTGAGGCATAGGGACCGAACGATCGTTCATGTTGCATGGGTGCTTCGCTTTGTAAAGATCCTTCACTTCGTTCGGGATGACAAGGCAGGGAAATACATGCAGGTTTGGCCTGTATGATTTTGGATTGTTGTGTGACCGGGATGGCCAAGCGAAGGGGTGTTCGGGTTCTACGTTTTTAGTCTGGGAGGTGTTGGATTCGGAAAAATGATGTACATTGGCGTATGCTTTCGCAATGAGAGCATCTAATATTTTTAAACCTTATTACATGAAAAGACTTTACAAATTGGCGGCCATGGTCCTTGCTGTGACCATGTTCACTGAGACAAAAGCACAGAATTGTGATTGCATGGTGCCTTTGGATGAAACATTCAGTGTGGTTCCATTTACAAACAGTGAAGCGCCGGAATATCGCAATGACGATGCTTCGACAACAGCCATTGCATTGCCATTCTCTTTTGATCTGTATGGCACATTGCAAAATGAGGTGTACATTAATAACAATGGTAACCTATCCTTCGGTGGTGGTTATATGTCATTTGTAGCTTCTGGTTTTCCGATCAACAATTTTCCAATGGTAGCTGCCTATTGGTCGGATGTAGATACACGCGGCCTCAACAGTGGATTGGTTTATTACAAGGTGACAGATCACGAAATGGTGGTTCGTTACAATGGCGTTGGTTTCTTTGCCATGCAGGACAGTTTGCTCAATGACTTTCAAATCATCATATCGGATGGTGAAAGCACATTGATTCCAAACGGTCAAAACATCAGCTTTTGCTATGGAGACATGCAGTGGGCTACTTCAGGTCAAGGATTTGGCGGATCGCCTGCCAATGTGGGGGCCAATGCTGGTAACGGTGTGAATGCTGCTCAAATTGGTTTTTTTCAAACGGAAGGCAATGCGTACGATGGAGCGTATGGTGAAAACGATGGCGTAGATTACTTGGACAATACGCATTTGTATTTCTCCACCAATCCGCTGGGAGCTAACCAAAGTCCAATCGGGGTATCCAATTTTTGCGATACCATCATAGGCAACCCTGGAGATAGTTTGGCATTTTTCTTCTACGATCCAGATGCAGATCAAGTGTTGGACTACGATCTAGATACTGATTCTACAGACGTGATTGTCGGCGAAGAAGGATTTGTGGGTTTGACAGTGATGGATGGCAATATCTTGGCTGCTCGTCCAGGCGTGGGTGGTCGCGACAACAATCCGTTTAGCTACATTGTACACATTGCGGAAGGCACTCCAAATGGATTGTATCCTTTTACGATTACCGCTACCGACAATGGTGAACCCGCATTGTCAATAGCTCGTGATTATGTAATTCAAATCGGGGCAGTGAGTGCTCCAGAACTATCTCCCATTTCAGGGGTGCGTGCATTTATCGCTAACAACGAACTCATGATTGAAGGCTTGGAGCGCAGCAAAGGTTATCAAGTATTTGTATTCGATGCGACAGGCAAAGTGGCTTTGTCTGGCAATACACGCAATGTGATTTCAACCAACCAATTGCCTTCTGGCATTTACATGTACACCATCCAAAATGGATCACAATTGGTAAGTGGTAAAATCAACAAGTAATTGTTTTGATAAGCATGCTGCTTAGGCCACAAGCCGAGCAGATGAAAATAAAGAACCTCTTCCCGAAACGGAGGAGGTTTTTTTTTTGATATTTTATGGAGAAGTTATCCATCGCGATGCTAAGATCTTTCACGATGCTAAGATCCTTCGCGATGCTCAGGATGACAAGGCAGGGAAATACGTGCAGGCTTGGCCTGTATGATTTTGGATTGTCGTGCGACCGGGATGGCCAAGGGAAGGGGGGTTTGGGTTCTACGTTTTTAGTGCGGGAGGTATTGGAGTAAGAAAAAAGATGTACATTGCTACTTGCTTTCGCAATGAGAGTATCTAATGTTCTTAAACCTTATTATATGATAAGACTTTACAAATTGGCGGTCATTGCCCTTGCTGTGACCATGTTCACTGAGACCCAAGCACAGAATTGTGATTGCATGGTGCCTTTGGATGAAACATTCAGTGTGGTTCCATTTACATATAGTGAAGCGCCGGAATATCGTAATGATGATCGTTATTCTTCTGCCATTTCCTTGCCTTTTTCTTTTGAGCTGTATGGCACCTTGCATAATGAGATCTACATCGCCAATAATGGCCATCTATCGTTTGATAGTACTTTAATCCTTAATGATGCTCTAGGTTTTTCGGGGTGTGATTCTCCGATGATAGCGCCATATTGGGGAGATGTGGATACGCGCAGTACAAATAGCGGTTTGGTGTACTTTAGAGTATCGGAGCACGAATGCATTGTTCGATACAATAATGTGGGTTATTACAATCTTGGGGATGATTACCTCAACGATTTTCAAGTTATTATTTCTGATGGTGCAAGTTCATTTGTCCCAGAAGGACAAAATATATCTTTTTGTTACGGCGATATGCAATGGGCTACCTCAGGAACAGGATTTGAAGGAATGGAGAGCAAGGTTGGTGTATGCGCCGGTGATGCTGTAAATGAAATTCAAATTGGTTTGTTCATGTTTGCAGGTGATTATTTTACCGGAAATTATAGTGAACATTCAGGTATTGACTATCTAGACAATGCACATTTTTATTTCTCCACCAATCCGCTGGGAGCTAACCAAAGTCCGATCAGCGTATCCAATTTTTGCGATACCATCATAGGTAACCCTGGAGATAGTTTGGCATTTTTCTTCTACGATCCAGATGCAGATCAAGTGTTGGACTACGATCTAGATACTGATTCTACAGACGTGATTGTCGGCGAAGAAGG
>JAIYCK010000002.1 GCA_027488055.1 Flavobacteriales bacterium
CAAACCAATGAATGACCAATGAGAAATGACGCAAAATTTGTACGATCATGGCAAGAGTCATTTATCTATTCTTGCGCCCGCAATCGGCCATTATCGGGCCTTCTGCTTGCGCAGAATGCGCTCGAATAAGCTTGGGAAAAACCGCTTGACCCACAAACCTCGCAGTTCTTTGCCGCCGACAGGTAACTCTGTCGATCCATTGGCAACCCCTTTTAATATTTGCGCCGCGCATTCGATTGCAGAAATGCCATTGCTTTGGTTGGCATCCATGTCTCCACTCAAACTGCCATCAGCCACCAATGCGTGTTTGCTAATTTCTGTTGCAATGAAACCTGGAGTCAACAAGGTGATTCGAATGCCCTTTTGTTCAACTTCCATTCGCACACTGTCGTAATAACCATGCAACGCATGTTTACTTGCTCCGTAAGCCGAGCGTAAATAAAATCCCCATTTCCCCATCAAACTGCTGGTGACGACTACATGGCCAAACCCGCGTTCGATCATGCCGGGTAAGACCAATTGAGTGATTTGCACATTGGCAAAAAAATTCACCTCCATGATTTGGCGCACCACCTTGAGGTCCGTCTGGAGTGCATCGGATCGCTGACTGATGCCTCCGTTATTGAAAACGATATCGATCCTGTTATGCCATGCCTGTGCTTTTTCAAAGCCCGACTTGATGGAATCCGAATTGGCCAGATCCAGGACAACAACATGGATCCGAGCCGCGCCTAGCCTGCTTTGAATGTGTGTCAAGGCCTCCTCGTTTCTTGCGGACACAATGACCAAAGCACCCATGGCGTGCAATGCTTCTACCAAGGCCAACCCAATGCCCGAACTGGCTCCGGTAACCCAAATTACACGTTGATGGAAGTATTGATTTAATAGACTTTGCACGTTCAAGTTGATATTGTTCCGCAAAATACATCTGAACCCGTTATGATCCCAATCAAAGAAGTTCTTGCCTAATGATTTTTGTAATCGAAAACGCCGCTATATTTGGTCATTCACATCAGAAAAACACGGATAAAGATATCATATCATAAGACGCGGTTAACTTATCCTTAATACTCTCTGATTTCCTTTGTTACGTTAATAAGACACTATAAAATCGGTCCCGATGAGTAAACAAAAAATCCTTTTGGTTGATGACGAACAAGACATCTTGGACTTGTTGAGTTACAATCTAGAAAAGGAAGGGTATGATGTCTACACAGCGCACAATGGCATCAAATGTCTTGAGATAGCTCGTCAGATTATTCCAGATATCATTTTGCTCGACGTCATGATGCCCGAAATGGATGGCATGGAAGCGTGCAAAGAGATTCGCGACGACGATCGTTTGAAAAATGTTATTGTTGCATTTCTCACCGCTCGCAATGAAGATTATAGTCAGATCGCTGGTTTTGACTCAGGTGCAGACGACTATATCTCCAAGCCTATTAAAACTCGGGTTCTCATCTCCAGAGTAAAGGCACTTTTGCGTCGCAACGGCGCACTTAAAACAGAAGATACCAAAATCGATCAAGTGGGTATCTCAATCGACAAGGACAAATACTTGGTTTTTAAAGAAGGAAAAGAATTAACCCTGCCTAAAAAGGAATTTGAATTATTGGCGCTCCTACTCTCACAGCCAGGCAGAGTATTCACACGCGATTTCATCTTGACCAGCGTATGGGGCAATGATGTGATCGTGGGAGATCGCACCATCGATGTGCACATCCGAAAACTTCTTGAAAAAGTAGGCGATGATTATTTTAAGACAATTAAAGGAGTAGGCTATAAATTTGAAGCCTAGAAATGGCTTTTCGTACTCGCACCCCCAAAGACGTCGCATTGATTTCGTCTGTCACACTGACGGGCACTGCGTCCCTTTTCTATTTTTTACTGATCTTCTTTCTTGAAAAAGAATTTGAATGGCTTTGGCTCATCATCTTTTTAGGAGTTGGTTTTACCGTTTCTTATCTGGTGATTTACTATTTCACAGAATTATTCATCTATAAAAAAATAAAAATCCTATACAAAACCATCCACAGTTTAAAAACGCTATCGGATGGTAAGTTGCGGATTCAGATGAGCAAGGAAGTTCTTCAGGATGTCAATATCGAAGTAGCTTCATGGGCTGATGAAAAGATCAAGGAGGTGAAAGAGCTAGCCAGCAAGGATAATTATCGCCGGGAATTTATTGGAAATCTTGCACATGAGCTTAAGACGCCACTCTTCAATATACAAGGTTATATTGACACCTTGATGGAGGGCGACTTGGATGACCCCGATTTGACCCGAAAATTTCTCTCTAAGGCCTCAAGTAGCTGCGATCGTTTAGGTACCCTGATTCAAGATTTGGATCAGATCACCAGCATAGAAAGTGGCAGTATTCCATTGAATTATTCTCGATTTGATCTTACACAATTGGTGCGCGAAGTCATTGAATCATTGGAGCCCAAGAGCACGGAAAGAGGTGTGCAGCTTGGCTTGCGCAATCCCAATGAGAAAAACATTTTTGTAATGGCCGATCGCAATCGTATGCAACAAGTGTTTACCAATCTCTTGGTCAATAGTATCAATTACGGCAAAGAAGGTGGCTCTACTGTCATCCATTTCTTCGATATGGGGGATAGTCAATTGGTAGAAGTATCCGACAACGGCATTGGTATCGGTCAAGAACACTTGCCTCGTCTATTCGAACGTTTTTACCGCGTAGACAAAAGTAGATCTCGTCACGAAGGTGGCTCTGGGCTTGGATTGGCCATTTGCAAACACATTATTGATCAACACAACCAAAGTATCAGTGTGCGGAGCACAGAAGGCATTGGAAGCACCTTCAATTTTACCATCAAGAAAGCGTAACCGAACATTCATTCGGTGGAATTACAAATAAGATTCTGTCATTCGAACAAAGGTATTGTGCTCCTTTTCATGGCCAATGGTGGTCTCAGGACCATGGCCAGGATACACTACAAAATGATCCGGAAGGGTGTATAATTTCTTCTGTATGCTTTGAATCAAATCTTTGGCATTGCAACCTGGCAAGTCTACTCGGCCAACACTTTGTCGAAATAACACATCCCCCGACAGAATAACACCTTCGGCATGTTCAATCAACGCAATATGGCCGGGTGCATGGCCAGGAACAAACACGATATCCAAGCGATGCGATCCGAGGTCGATGTATTCGCCCTCTTCCACCAAACGAGTCGGCTCGGGTGACATGCGATAGGGGATGTCCCACATGAGTGAGGCTGCTGGTGCACGCTCCAAGGTAGGCAGCTCCAAACGATGTGCAATCAATTCTACGTTGTATCGTTCCACACACGATGCATTGCCCAAAATGTGATCGATGTGGCAATGGGTATTGACAATACACTGCGGCTTCAAATGATGCTCCTCAATGAAGTCAAACAATATCGCATCCTCCTCAGGACTCGACATGCCTGGATCCACAATGATACACGCACCTTGCGCATCATAAACTAGAAACGTGTTTTCGGCAAAAGCGTTGAAAGTAAATTGAGCTATATTCATACTGCAAAGAAGCAACACCTTGGGCACACCTACCAAACAAATTAGTGCCTTCGATTCTGATTTATTCGATCCAAATGAATGTGGCAAAAAAAGCAACCCTAATGCTCTTCGCTTTAGCGCTCTCGGCATGGAAAATCGCATACACCCATCAGTCAATACAACCTTTTAAAGACCATATCCACCGCGAATGACCGCCTCATTCAGGTAGAAGTGCCGCTCTCAAGATTTTTAGTGCGATCTATTTTCGAAAATTTGTAAATCCCCTCAATCTCCCGTATCTTAGCTAGATCTCATGTTGCCCGTCTCAATGAAATTGCCATATCCCTTTGCCTGGCTTATCCCATTGGCATTTTTTGCTACATCGCCCCTTTTGGCCCAGTTCTATCAAGGATCCAATATGGAGTTTGGCAAAAATCGGGTGCAACACAAAGAATACGACTGGTTCCTTTATCCTTCGGAACATTTCGAGGTGTACTTTTATGTTGGTGGCGAAAAAATGGCGGAATACACCTTGC
>JAIYCK010000324.1 GCA_027488055.1 Flavobacteriales bacterium
CAGCAGCAGAAAAGCCAGATTTGTCTATCAAAAATACTCCCAAAGCCAAATCGATAACTCCCGCTCCAGTTCCATCGGTTACTGCTGCGCCAGTTCCATCGGCTCCTGCCTCTTCATCATCATCGAAGAATTCCAAATCTAATAATGTAGCGATTCCAGCTTCGTCTCCCACTCCAACTCCCATCCCCGTCCCCGTTCCAGTTCCAGTTCCTCAGACCCGTCCTGCTACTGAAAGTAATGCGACAAAGGAAACAACAAAAACTCTAAAAAAACCTGCAGAGACGCCTGCTAAGCCGACCACTATTCAAACAAAAATCACTGCCACAGCTGGTGCTGCTTCGAAGAAACCCGAATCTACTCCATCCGCACCTGTTTCGGTTCCATTGCCACCACCTCCAGCAACATCTCCCGTATTAGCACCAGCATCCGCTCGTGCTTCTATTTTTGGTTCAGTTACTATTCCGGTTCCTCTTTCGACGCCTGCGCCTCTTCCTTTTGCAAATCCTAAAACAGCTATTGTGGCCGATACCACACACAACACTGCAACAAAGAAATCCACTCCCGCAGTTCCAGTAGCGTCTGCTACTAAACCTGTTGCTGTTGCAGGTGATTCTGCGAAAAAAAATACAAACAAGACACCTTTGCCTCCTGTGACATCATCTCCTACCCCTGCACCTGCACCTGCACACGAACCTACACCTGCACCTGCACCTACACCTGCACCCGCTCCAGTAGAGGTTCAGAAACAAAAACAAAAGAAGAGTGCCGAGACAACTCCTGCCGTTCCCGCAGTTGTTTCAAAGAAAACGCCTACTCCATCGGCAGCCGAAGCAAAGAAGAAGGAAAAGGAAAAGGAAAAGTCAAAAGAAAAGGTCAAGGAAAAACCCAAACCCCGCCCTCGCGTCGAAACCACAACCGTGGACAAAAATGTCAATGGACGCGATGATGATGATCATGATGAAGACGAAGATGAAGACGACGAAGCGCATCAACATCGCCGCAGAGTGGAACAATTGGTAGAAGAATATGAAGAAGATGCTGAAATGCAAGAGGCTCCAGCAACTCCCGCTGCAGCACCTGCATCAGCTTCAGGAAACTCGAAAAAACAAACTCCCAAAGATGACCGCAGGATGATTCCGGGAAGTTTATCAGAACCCGAGGTTTTGGCATTGATGGAAGCTTTAACAAAGGCTGCCGATGAGAAAATGAAAGGTGATAGTTGGACCAGCATTGCCAAGGCTTTGAACAAAAACATCGGTAATTTTCTTCCCAACAACGGTAACATAGCCTCCGGGAAATACACTCTGCCAGAACTGGAACGATATAATGCTATTGCTGAATATGTAGTATTCCAACAGGCGCAAATCATCAAAGAACACAAAAAGAATGTCCATGGCACCTCGCGCTACGACATCATCATATCGCATGCAAAAACGTATGCTCCGAAATCAGCCGATCAGTTGGCTTTAGCCTCACTTGCCACCGCCGATGAAGCTCTCTACGACAAATTTGTCGAAGCCGTCGCGCTCGTTTTGGCCTCGTATTATGCCAAGGCGTCAACTGAATGAAAAAAAAGCAACTTCAGAGTCGAAGAGAAAGAAAGAAAAGAAAAGAAAAGAAAAGAAAAAGAAAAAGAAAGAGTCCCGCGGTTTTTTATTAAAAAATCAAACATAGCTATTATTTTTTTCTTTTTTTTCTTCTTGCTGAATGACCAATTTACATTATTACAAGCGGTGAAAGGCAGAAAGGATAAAAGTAGATTTTTTTTTCTTTAAAGAAACAGAGCAGGATGTTTAAAGGGACGTAAGCTTTTTGACGATGATGCTTACATGGTGCTGTAGAGATGGTCAGCAGGCTGTCCGGGGGTTCCATTCCTCTTGGTTCCCACAGTGCTTATCATGGTGTAGGCATCCTTGCCCCAAAACATAGCCCACATTGTGATGTTCATGGCAGTGTCATAGGCAAAGTAGGGAATGAAAAGACCACCAGCATAGTAGCTGTCTCCGTAATTCCAAGTGAAGAGAAAGATGAGCGTGAGAAGGTTGAAAAGCCAGTGAACAACGCTGTAAATGCTGCACCAAATGTTCGCCTTTTGGTAGGTAAAGTAGTGGATCATGGAAGGAATCGCCTTGTCGAGACCAATGGTGATGAAAAGAAAAACGAATTTCGTAGTGTAACGAGTTCCGGGACTTTCTGTCCCATCGACGGCGACAACGCGATAAAACGATGCCACCAAAAAGCATTTTCCGATCACGTCAAAAATCAGCAATCCCCATGTTGCCCACCAATTTTGCGTCTTGACACGCGCAACTTTGAGAGCCTTTTGCTGGACATCTTCATCAGCGGTTGCTGTGCCAGATGTTCCAGTAGAACTTTTCTTCGTAGTTGGATGAGCAGAGTAGAGAGTGTCCGTCCAATAATTCCACATCGTAATCGGCGACAACGACGACGCGAAAACAATTCCTGTGCATAGCAGGAAGTAAAAGGTTTCCGTCGCACCAATCTGAGCGCTATCGACCATTTTTTTTTCCTATTACTTTTTTAAGCGATCGTTTACTTTAACAATATCTATCTATCCTTGTTCCAACAAAAGTATGAATATGGTCAATATTTTTTTTTTCAAACCTTAGCTAGAACTATTCGGTTTGGAGATAAAGTATAACGATGGTTTTTTATTTTATTAAATTTCTATTCAATTTTAAATTGTCCGTCGTCGTATAATTTTTTTTTAGTATCGTCGAGGTGCAAAGTGCCGAAGGAAAAAAAATATATCATTTAGATTTGTTTTTTCTTCTTTTTTTTTTCAACATGAGAAGAAACATCACCGACGAGATATCAATGTCGCACAAGCCTCCAGCAACTGACAAAATATTTCTTGATTATTTACTCCCTCTATGTCTGTTCTAGCAATATCAACAGCTTCGCGAATAGCTCTGTCGATGACTATTTCAAATAGATCTCCACCAAAATTCCAACCTTGAACATGAGGCCACTCTGGCGTTGATATGGCAATAGCCATAGCAGTCTTCTTATCGAGACATTTGGCATCAGAAACAACTATGATCTGAGGTCTTTCTTGTATAACTGTCTGTGCATCGACTGGTCCCGGAAACGATATCTTTTCTGTTCTTTCTTCTGGCAAGGTTGTAGTTTGTATCATGGAATTTCGTCTCGAC
>JAIYCK010000365.1 GCA_027488055.1 Flavobacteriales bacterium
AATACACGATCTCTCAACGCAAATTCTAGGCTAAGAGGCTTATCACTTGCAGTTGCTCAGGTCGTTCTATGTATTGAAATTGGTTTTGCAAGCCAATCAAAAATAGACATAGTGATCATCTAGCTCATATTCACCACTCAAACGCACCGCTAAAAACCTTTTTGTTACCTACGGCATCTATCACGGTCAATTCGTAGTTGTGCTTGCCGTGCATCAATCGTGCTTGATCGAAATAATACGTCAATCGACTTGTCTTGGCATCATATTCCATCAACACCCATTGTCCATCGATCTTGGGAATGATCTGATCTACCCCACTCAATCCATCGCTGATGCGCATGCTGAATTGTGAACGGCCTTTCATATTGGGGGCAAAATCAACCGACGAAATACCTGGAGCGATGGTGTCGACCTGTATGCTGAAGTATCCCAAATAGTTTGGATTGGCGCACAACCATCCTTGCTCTACCTTCGTTAATTCTGCATGTAATTTACTCTTGTCGGGGTCAAACCGCACAATCACCGCTTTGCTCAAATGCTGAGCAGGAACCTTGCTCGAATTCAGACATAAACTATACACATTGTGCACAGGTGTATAATTGGATCCAATCAAATACGTCGGGCCGCAGGTATTTTGGATTTTTTGACTGGTTTCAATGGTCAGGTCCAACTGATCATACAAGGTAAAGGCAGGCATAGAGACGCGCACGTTCTCATTGGTATACGCATTGTCTTTTTCCCAGTTCCACACAGCCAAAGGTGCCTTCATGGTCTGAGGCGAGCCCGAATGGGTGCTGCCTTTGACTTTAAATGGCAAAATACTTTTATTACCTTCATAATCATACACCGTGTATTCACACACATGCATCTTATCGTCGTTGAATTGAAGCACTCCATCGTTGATCAATGTTTCATAAATATCCAGCGGATTGCCCGGCAAGCGATACGAAGAGTGAATGCTGCTCCGATGTTGTTTGAACTTCTCGTAAATGGTGTGGGCATTCATAGCACGGTTGGTGGTGAAATCCAAGCGATCCAAGCGTTGAGCAAATACCAACTGGCTGTCGACCCGCAACTCCACGCGGTAAATACCACATCGGTTGCTATTGCCATCATAGCCATCCGTGGTATGGACTGCAAAACCTATGGATCCATGCACTGTTGGCACTGCAGCTGAGCTTAAAGTGCATTTGCCCGTACCTGTCTTAGTGGTCAAATTCACTGGCACATGCTTCCCATTGATCGCCGCGTCATCGCTCAAGGGCAACAACCAAATTCCCGAAACGGAAGGCATCACTTTGTCTTTGATTTTATACCCAAATAGCAATGGATTCAAAACCTTTTCGCTCACCGTCTCTCGGATCTCAAAGTGCAGATGTGGTCCACCACTCCCACCGCTATTGCCACTGAGCCCCAGGACCTCTCCCTTTTTGACAGGGAGCAATGAACTATCGGGAAACAAATCAACACTAAACGACTGTAGTTCATATTGTTTGGCTTTCACATAAGCATCTATTTTTTCGCCATATTTCTTCATGTGACCATACACCGTGGTATACCCGTTGGGATGGGTGATGTACAGAGCGTATCCATAGCCAAATGGAGATACCTTGATGCGGCTCACGTATCCATCGGCCACGGCATATAAGTTCAATCCTTCTTGCTGATTGGTTTTGATGTCTAGCCCTGCATGAAAATGATTGGTTCGGAGTTCACCGAAATTACCACTCAAATTGAGCGGAATATCCAATGGTGAACCAAAGAAATCTTGGGGATATTTGGATCCTTGTTTGTCTTGCGACTGCAGCCACCCTGACTGAAGCAGTCCCCAAATTATGCAGCAGACCAGTCTGCTTGTTGCCTTCAAATTCATCATACCAATTCGGAATATTGCGAATTACGAAGTTGACACAATGCAACAATGCCGCCAAATCCAACCGTTGGAAATATCAACACCAAGGCCATCATAACCTATGTCGATGCATGATGATTTTTGTCTTACATTTGACGAAACCAACTCAATCATCGGAATTCGGCACTCCGCCGTATCCCTTTGATCTGAAGCATAGAACCTTACAGATTTTGAACACGAGCGAACATATTCCTCCCACACATGAGCAGGTAATGCGCATACGCGAGAAAATCGCCCGATTGGGTGCCTCCAAATTGGATCTCGAACAGCAAATCAGCCGTTTGCGATTGGAATGTGAGTCACTTTATAAAATCAATGGGGAATTGCAGCTTCAGATCGACGAGCTCAATGAAAAGAAAGCAGAGTTGGAAATGCGCCAGTCGCCGGTAGGTAATGCGCAAGATGATTTGCGCCTGCGTACCAAGGAGAGAATCAGCGAACTGGTAAAAGAGATAGACGATTGTATCACGCTCCTCAACACCTAATATATCTGATATGAGCGAAATTTCCATTAAACTTCATATCGCAGGACGCCCCTATCCGCTCACGATAGCCGCAGCCGACGAACCTCGTATCAGAGCCATTGAAAAAAAACTTGAGGACACTATCCAATCCTTCCAAGAAGCGTATGCCGTGAAAGACAAGCAAGATCTGCTAGCCATGGCAGCTTTGCAAGTACTCGCGCTGCAGCCAACGGCCCCTGAAAAGGTAGTCGAAACACTCACAATTGAAAAAGAAATTGTAGTAGACAATAGCGCTGATCTCGCTGAATTGGAAGCCGATTTGGACCATTATCTACAATCCGACCTGGCCTAGGTCACATCCCTTTTTGAAGTCGAATTTTCGATTTCCGATTCTCTCAAAACCTTGTCAGTGAAGTTGCTGGCAGGGACAAACTTATATTAATTTAAATAAATACACACGCAATGGGAGATACAACAACTGTATTGATCGCTGCATTTGGAGGTGTAGCCGTTGGTGGTGGGATCACCTGGTTTGTGCTCAGCAATGTGCTGAAGACCAAACGCGACGGCATACTTGCAGAAGCTACAAAAGAGGGAGAAACCTTGAAGGAGAAAAAAATCCTTGAGGCCAAAGAACGTTTTCTGGAAATGAAATCGCAACACGAAAACGAAACCCGTGAAAAGAACAAGCGCATTCAACAAACAGAAGACAAGTTGAAAAGCCGCGATCGCGATTTGGCTCAACAAATCGAGAACTACAAGCGCAAGGAAAAGGATATCGAAGTGCAACGTGAAAACTTGAACAAGCAGCACGAAACCACCCAGCGCAAGCAAGCTGAATTGGACAAAAACATTCAAAAAGCAATCTCCTTGCTACAAGATACCGCCAAGATGACGGCTGACGAAGCCAAGTCACGTTTGATGGATCAATTGAAAGAAGATGCGCGTAACGCTGCGGCGGGACAAATTCAACGCATTGTGGATGAAGCCAAACTCAAGGCCAATCAAGATGCGAAGAAAATTGTGATCCAAACAATCCAACGCACTGCAGTGGAACATGCCGTTGAAAACAGTGTATCGGTATTCAACATCGAAAACGATGAAGTAAAAGGCCGTATCATCGGTCGCGAAGGACGAAATATCCGTTCACTCGAAGCAGCCACAGGCGTGGAGATCATTGTGGATGATACCCCAGAGGCCATCGTACTTTCTTGTTTTGATCCCGTTCGCAGAGAGATCGCACGACTTTCTCTTCACCAATTGGTCACCGATGGCCGTATCAACCCACAACGCATCGAAGAGGTGGTGGCCAAAGTCACCAAAAACATCAACGATGAGATCATGGAAATCGGCAAGCGTACTTGCATTGACCTCGGTATTCATGGTCTTCACAGCGAATTGACCCGCATGGTGGGACGTATGAAATATCGTTCTTCTTATGGCCAGAATCTATTGCAACACTCACGTGAGGTAGCCAATCTTTGCGCAACCATGGCAAGCGAATTGGGCCTAAACCCGAAAGCGGCCAAACGCGCCGGTCTTTTGCACGACATTGGAAAGGTACCAGAAGACGAAAGCGAATTGCCACACGCTATTTTGGGTATGAAACTCGCTGAGAAATTTGGCGAAAAACCAGATATCTGCAATGCCATTGGTGCTCACCACGATGAAATGGAAAT
>JAIYCK010000183.1 GCA_027488055.1 Flavobacteriales bacterium
AAGTAGCTATTTATTTTTTTTTTTTTTTTCACTGATTAGCTGCGCCACATCATCCGATCGATCTACCGCATCAAATGAGACACGCAGCTCGAGAGACACCTCCTATAAGTCAATTGTGATTGATGGGAAAATTTGGTTTTCGGAAAACTTACATACAGCTCAATTTCGCAATGGAGACAAAATACCCTGTGCCAATTCCTCAGATGAGTGGATGCAGATGAATGAAAAGCAACAGCCAGCATATGCTTATTTTAACTTTGATTCTTCCAATTTTGCTAAAATCGGTATGATCTATAATTGGTATGCGATTAATGATCCTCGCAACGTATGTCCAATTGGCTGGAGCATACCGAGCGAAGAAGATTGGAATAGGCTTGCCCTATATTGTGACTCTGCTTACGGAAAGCATCTCGATATTGATGATCTTGAAAATAGTTATAGCGGCACAAGGGAGTTACTCGGCAGTTCCAATTGGGATACTAAAGGTACAAATCAAACGAGTTTTAGCGCTTTGCCTGGAGGTTTTATAGATGATCAAGGTGCATGTTCATTAAATGAATTTACAACTGGTTGGTGGAGCTACAATCAAGCCTACCCGAGCCGGTTGCAGCAAGGTAACCCGCCTTGTGAAGATTGCGCCTATTGTTTCATGGTTAACGGCTTGGGCAAAGACTATCACAATGCAGCTAGCAAAGGCTTTGGCCTTTATGTCCGTTGTATATCGGAGCAGCCTTGATTATTTGATTTAGCTGAACTCCATTTCCCTGATCACCGAACTTTGGAGTCAAGGCTAACAGTGTGCCTGACAAATCACGCCACCAAACGACCGTAGCTGGAATGTAAATCGATTTGAAATTTGCAATAATCGCAACTTATGGTCACACTGAAAGACTTATCAGACTTGAACATGTCTGAGCTACATTTTATAAATTAACGAAAAAAGGTATTAGATCACCAATTTGCACCGCAAAATCATCAATATATAGAATCGGTTCAGCAATAAGATAGGTTGTCCTTGGTTGGTATTGTCCCCAAACGTATGAGCCTCTTGGTACATTTAAATATTGATAAGGCATACTTGCAAACCATTGATTAATTCCTATTGCGGCTGTTGACTTTGGGGTCCCACAAGCGGCAGATCCGTCAGGCATCATAAAGAGTGAGGAGAAGCTTCCAACAACGTTTCCTTTGCCATTTTGACCATCGTTGTAATAAAACTTGATTACAATTTGAACGTTTCTACCAATGCCTTGAGGTAAGTTGACCGCACCAAAAAACCTCATCACATTGCCAAATTGGAAGTCACTTATATTATGTTGAACATTGTTTACAATAAAATTCGCTTCTAAATCTCCAGTCGGATTAACAACCGGATTGGGTACTAGTGAGTCATCAATTGAATTGATGGCGTCCTTCATCACGTAGCCCTCCCGTACAACTTTTGGAAAAAAGTTATAAGTAACCCAAAAATAGCCATTAAGACCCCAGTTCTTGCCCCATGAATTCAAAACTTTGAATGCCCCTTTGGAATCATCATATCCAACTACAACCATTGCATGTCCCCCAGGTTCAGTGCTACCTGCTTGACGCCAAACAAATTCTTGACCCGCAAGCTCTTTACCCTTATCAGAAAATTCCTTATCCACCATGGCCCCGATAACAACTGGGAAGCCCGCAGACAATTGAGCCTTTACTTCCTTCTGATCAAATACATTTACCCGTCTCCAAAAATCTATTCTATAATTCTTTGCCCTCTCCTTTTGACGAGCGTTTGGTTGTGTCAAATAATCAAATTCATTGTAAGGCATGTCAGACCACTTCACTGAACCCTGTTCAGATAACACATTTAGGGCTTCAGTGAAAAAACTGCCTCCATCAACCCCATTATTTATTTGATTGTAAATAAACGCTGGACTAAAAACAGCATTTGTGTTTAATTGACCATTGACATAAAAATTAGAATTTTCTTCCTTTTTCTCTTGGTAACTTTTATAGGCATATGACACGGCCCATGCTACACAAGAATTCTGATTTCCTTGATTTCCAGCAGGTGGAAGTTGTGAAGAGAGATCGAATGACCCTGGAAGTTCTTGCCCAGAATAAGGAGTGGAAGCCAAAGGTATGCCTTGTAGTTGATCGGCTGGCGTAAATTTCAAACCTAAACCAGTGTTTTGTCCCAAACAAACAAGCGAACTAAATAAGGAAATAAGCACAACTACTTTTTGCATACTTTCAATGTTATTTATTCATTTATAAAAAACTTAATTCAACACAATCAAAAATAAATTCAATGCATCATTCCTAGAAATATGTCATCCAACTAAGTATAAATTGGACATATTTTGAGATGATTCCTTTAACATGGAAAAAGAAAATAAGCGCCAACAATATTATACTCACAGGTCAAAGTAAAATATAGTGTCCTACTCGTGAGTTTCAAACAACGAGCCATATTATTTCAATTAATATCCGTTTAGCTCTTTAGCAGCCTCGAGAAATCTATTGGGGAAATTCTCTAGTCCTTGCCTAGAGGGGACCTTAATCTCAGGAAATAACTTCATCGTTTCTATTAAAAAGGTAAGACAATCCTGCTTACCCAGTTGGTATGGTTTATTATTCCACATTTCAATGATATTGAGCACCTTTAAGTATTCTCCCAAATCGCATTTAAGTATCATTAAATTATTCACGTCTGTTCTTATATCAGAAAACAAGCAACCAGGTAACTCACCTACAAAAAAACTCGCACCAGCAGAAATGCTGCTTGGTTTGCACGATTCAGAGGATCCCTTTGCGTAGAGCCCCCAAACTTCCGTTTGTTTATCTGAAGTGCTGCATGTAAATGGCACCCCTTTGCCAATTGCTACGAACGCATGACCGCCTAGCGAGCCACTGCCTGCTTCCTTACTACAGAATGCAACAAAATACTCTCCATCCTGAGCTAGAAAAGAGGAACAACTTAGAACGAGTATAAGTGAACATAATAATTTTGACATATTTTTTTTTTAATTATATACTTATTCAAATAAATTAAAAACATCAAAATCAATTTAAGAATACAATTTCATCTCCACCACCTCGCTGGTTCATGGACGAATTATCTTCTTTGGGGTTTGGTCCCCATTTATTGCTACCAACCTGACTGTCCGTCGCCATCAATATTAATAGCCAAATACCACCAATTGCAGGGATAAAGGCAATCAGAAACATCCAACCACTTTTACCTACATCGTGCAAACGACGAGCTGATACAGCCCACAATGGGACTAACGAAACAAGCGAATACAAAATATATACCAAAATACCTGTGCCTATTACTAGATCAAGCAATAAGGCAATCACCGCAAAAAGAAAATTCATTAAAAGAAACATCCAATATTCCTTACGTCTTGCTCTTCCCTTGAAGTTTGAATAGTTCTTAAATGCGTGTAAATACCATTTCATAATTTTATTATTATTTTATATTATTTTTATATTACCTTTTTAAATAAATATCAACTTTATTGCAGCCATTGTTTTGCATGCAGTCTGGATTACTTCTATTGCGTCCAAAATCGTTTTAACTTCACTGGAAAAATTACTCACTCCACTCAGAATATCCATTGCACTTAGCTTTCCAGAGGCAATGTTCTCTAGTAGCTTCTTTGAGTCTTCAAAAACACCATCAATTTTCTCAAATAAGTTATTTGCATCTGATAGTAAGCCATCAATTTCGTCATTCATTCTCTTACTCTCCCCAAGGACCGAATCAATTGCGTTTTTTGTTGACTCGCTAAATTCTCTCAACTGCGCAATCTGACTTGTCAGACCTATTGAAATATTCTCGAGTTGAGAAATAGTATTATTGTGAGTTTGACCCTGCGAATTAAGACTATTCGTTTCATCAATTCGACTTGCCGAAATCGTCTCGAGTGATACGATTTCTTGAAGAACCTGAGCACTGCTTTGATTTATGGATTGAATGAATTGCTCCTCTCCTTGCAAATTCGAATGATCAGACTCTGTAGCGCTTTGCACTTGATGAGACTCTTGATTCTTCGATTGAATATTCATAAAGGCATTATTAGCATCTACTTCATTTGCGAATACATCGTTTAATGACTGTGCAGATTGTGCTTCAAGAATGACGGATTGTGCTTCCACCTCGGCTGTTTGCGCTGCAATTTCAATGGTATGTGCGTTTAACTGTTGCGTGTGCAAATAGACACTTAAGGCTTGTTCATGATTCGAATGTATCTCATCACTGAGATCTGAAGTGTGCTGGTGAAGCTGTCCCGCATGCTCATGAAGCTTATCGGTTTGTGCACTCATTGATTCGGTATGCTCATAAATGGTCTGCACATGATCTAAGACGTTCATAGAGGCCTCGTCAATATCACCTATTTCTTCATTTAATAGAGCAGTATTCTCGTTCAATTCAACTAACTGTTCATGCAAATCTGTTACACTTTCGTGTATAGATGAAGTTTGCTCATTAATATCTTGGGTGTTATCGAACAACGCTCCAGAAGAATCGAATAATTCATTTAATTGATCACCAACTTCCTGCGCTGCCTGATTAATCTCTTCTATCTCACTTTTAATCCGAAGTGTATCATCATGAACAGCCTGCGAAGCCTGGCTTAGAGTCTCAGATTCTTGCTGCAATTCGCTTATCTTGTCTTTAGATTCCTGCACTTTTGACTGAATATTTTGTATCTCAGACACAAGCGATTGACCGCTATCAACCAACTGCTGACTTTGGTCTCTTATTGAATTAGTGTGACTATGCAACTCATTTACCTCTTGGTTTAATTTTCGATTTTCGTCCAAAAGGGTATTACTTCTATCTGATAGGTCGTTGTTTTTTTCCATTAGGCCATTTGCCTCCTCACGTAAACGGGCAGAATCATCGTGAAATTGGGAAGATTGTTGCGAAATTTCGTTAAGCATAGGTATACATATTTAATTTATGAGTGATAATTGAACTTAATTGCAGCGTTGAAATAGAGTACTTTTTCACAAAACTCCCTTCCAAAATCTTTGATCGCGTTGGCATGCGTTACTCTAAATTTTTTAGCCTCCTCAAGGGAACTAAATTTATTTCTTGCCACAACCTCCAAAAACGAATTCTCTTGTTGATCATCAATATAAATAACGGGGTCATCACTGTATACATATTGATGCTCATTGTAATACATGATCTCGCCAACCTCAGCAATTGATTCAAGTAATGCTTTAATCTCTGTTCGTGTTCTAATTTTTTTAGCATCATAAATAGCTGTGCTCCGTTCCATAAAAGTATCATCGAGTTCATGACTACTAACTAAATCAGTCAATACGAGATAGCGTAAATGGCCGTTTTTATAAA
>JAIYCK010000190.1 GCA_027488055.1 Flavobacteriales bacterium
CCATGATCATCTTCACATTGATATTTTTCTTCGTCTACTATTGGTTCCGTGAGCAGGCTTGTTTGGTGGTTTGCCCCTATGGTCGGATGCAAGGCGTTTTGCTCGATAAAAATTCAATCGTTGTTGATTATGACTACAAACGAGGTGAGCCACGCCACAAGGGAAAGACAACGGGATCAGGTGATTGCATAGATTGTGGAGATTGTGTGCGCGTATGTCCAACTGGCATCGATATACGTCACGGAACACAACTAGAATGCATCAACTGCACAGCCTGCATTGATGCATGCGATCACATCATGCAAGAAATGCATCAACCAAAAGGTCTTATTCGTTACGCAAGTGAGCATACCATTTCGAAAGGCGAGAGATTACGGATTACGCCCCGCATTTTAGCCTACACCGCTGTGCTCTTCATTTTGATCTCTTTAGAAAGTTTTCTCCTTATCACCCGGAGCGAGTTGGATGTCAATGTGGCTAGAGCCAAAGGCACACTTTTCTATCACCCCACGGATAGCACCATTAGCAATCTTTACAACGTCAAAATTGTAAACAAAACACGCTTTGCTTTGCCCATCACTATGCGAGAGGAAAACATCCCTGGCATCATTCAACATGTGGGCAATGAGCATCTCGTGATCCCAGCAGATACAGTGATCGATGTGCAGTTGTTTGTGATTGCACCAATCCACGCTTTGAAAAGTCAAAAAACCGATTTGGTTCTTTGTTTCGATGTGAATGGACAGTCTATCAGCAAAGAAAAAACAACCTTCTTAGGACCCGCATCTTACAAACCCAAAAAACAATAAAACCATGAACTGGGGTAAACGAATTCTATTTTTATACCTCGCCTTTGTGGCAGGTATTGTATTGTTGGTGGTCAAATCACATGGCAAAAATGTCGATTTGGTTCACAAGGACTATTATCAACAAGAACTCATGTATAGTCAGCGCATGGAAGCTTTGAAGAATTATTATGCGCTTTCTGACGGCATTGTGATGGTTCAGAAACCCTTGACAATTGATATTGCATTACCGAACAATCATTCGGTAGTTGATTCACGAACAATCTTTTTCTACAAGCCATCTAATCCCAAAGCAGATAAGATCTTCGATATTCAGCCCGATGAGAAGGGAATATTGCATATCGAAAAAAGGATGCTCGAAATGGGAAAATACGAAATCAAAATCGATTGGGTAAAAAATCAAAAGGCCTACGCTTTTGAGCAATCCATTATCATTTACTGATGCACTATACCTGGATCGCTCTAACTATAGGACTTGCCGGCAGTTTGCACTGTGTTGGCATGTGCGGACCGTTGGTGTCCGCCTTGCACGTGGGCGCTAAAGGATTTCGATCCAAAACCATCTGGTATCATATCGGGCGGGCCTTGGGGTATGCGGTCTTAGGAGCAATTATGGGGCTTGTTGGTTATAGTATGCGCTTGGTTGTGACTCAGCAATGGATGGCGATGATCGCTGGCACGACCATGATCGCTTCAATGGCATGGCCTACCAAATGGCGCATCGTGCCTAGAGCGTTTGCAAGTTGGATGCATCGCATTCGACAGCGATATATGCAATGGTGGCAAAATGGCAACTCAAGCATTGCTGTGATCATGGGGATACTCAATGCGTGGCTGCCTTGTGGTTTGGTGTATACTGCCTTGGCTGCCTCTGTAGTCACGGCTTCGCCGATGCATGGGGCCATTTTCATGGCTCTGTTTGGGTTGGCCAATACGCCTGCTTTGCTCATGTCAACAGGACTCATGCGTTTGATCCAAGAACGGTTTGGTAACAAAAAAAATGTACAGGTCTTCTTAATGGTCTTCGCATTGCTCATTGCGCTGCGCGGCGCGGGACTAGGTATTCCCTATGTGAGTCCGAACCTCCATCATACGTCCAACTCATGCTGTCAACGATGATGTGAGTGATCGATTGTTCAAAAAAACAAAACGCTTTCACATGCCTTTTGGTCAATTCAAAACTGATTTTTAGTATCATTGGGGCGGTTCTTTCAAAATAGAACACATCACCATGACCAGACCTAAAACCAATCGCGCTGCCTTTATCACCCTTGTATCCATTTTTTTCTTCTGGGGATTTGTCGCAGCCAGCAATGACATTTTGATTCCAGTCTTCAAGAAGGCACTCAACTTGAGTCAATCCAAAGTGCAATTGATCTCTGTTGCTTTCTATATATCCTATACAGTGGGATCGCTCATTTACTTTGCCTTATCGTATGTGCGCAAACAAGATATACTCAATAGTATTGGATATCGCAACGGTATGGCGCTCGGCTTGTTGATATCAGCACTCGGCTCCTTGTTGTTCATTCCTGCGGCCAATCAAGAATCTTTTGGCTTGCTCATCAGTGGCTTGTTCATTGTAGGCTTGGGTTTCTCGATGCAACAAATTGCTGCCAATCCTTTGATTATCCGCCTTGGTGATCCAGCTAGTGGCTCACAGCGTTTGAGTTTGGCGGGTGGTATCAACAATATTGGAACTACGATTGGACCTGTCATTGTGGCCTTTGCCATATTCGGCGCACCCAAATCGGACAGCGCTACCATGGATCTCGCCAACGTGCAAATTCCATACATTGCCTTGGGAGCTGCCTTCGTCATTGCCGCTGCCTTCATCAAATGGTCTTCGCTACCAGACACCATCAGCGAAGAAAGTGCCGTAGCTTCGGGTACCATCGAAAAAGCAAGTGTATTTCAATATCCGCAACTGACCTTGGGTATGGTCGCCATCTTCCTCTATGTCGGCGTTGAAGTTTCAACCGCCAGTAACTTACCCGACTTTCTCAAACAGAAATTGAATGTGGGTGAAGAAGGTGTAGCGCCTTACGTATCACTCTTCTGGGCTAGTCTCATGATTGGCCGCTGGTCATCTGCTGCTGGGGCATTTGGTCTTAGTGCCAGTAAACAACGCATCCTCAATGTCATTCTTCCCTTTATTGCTTTCGGTATTTTCATTGCAGCGAATAAAATCGCAGAGCATCCTATTGATCAATTTTATAGTTATGCTGGATTGATTCTGGTGCTGATCGGCTTGAATTACCTGAGCAGCGGCAAACCCGCCAAACAACTCTTGTACTTTTCGATATGTGCAATCATTTCCCTCATTATTGGCATCTTCGGCAGTGGAATGACAAGCGCGTATGCGTTCATCGCAGTTGGATTGTTTTGCAGCACCCTATGGCCTTGCATTTTCACACTTGCCATTACCGATTTAGGTAAGCACACCAACGTTGGTTCTTCGCTGCTCATCATGATGATCATGGGGGGAGGATTGGTTAGTTTCTTGCAAGGTTATTTGTCAGAAAAGGTCATGGGTATCCAACATTCCTATTGGGTGGGCGTAGTATGCTTTATATACCTTGCCTTTTATGCATGGCGCACCAGACACCTTGATGCAGCCCCAGTGAAAGCAAGCCATTGAGCCGATGTCGTAGGATCAATTACGCATCTGTTCCAGCTTTCTAACGTTGAGAATCGTGATATTCGAGGCATTGACTTGAATGAGTCCCTCCTCCTTGAAATCGCTGATGGTGCGGATCAATGATTCGGTGGCGGTACCAACCAATTTGGCTAAATCATCACGTGAAATGGACATGCCGAATGGTCGTTCGGTATCTGTGTGATATCTATCCTTTAAAGTCAGCAAAGCCTCAGCTGTGCGTTTGCGCACACTGCTGTATGCGAGAGCCAATAGACGATCATGTTCTTGCTGCACATTACCCACGAGCAATTTGATAAACTGCTCAGCGATTTGCGGCGACGCTGTGATAAGATGCATGAAGTCCTCCACACTGTACATCACCACCTCCGACTCCTCCATGGTCTCAGCGCTTTGATTGTAAGGCGTGTCTTGCAACAAGGAGAGATAACCAAAAAAATCGCCAGGTTGCAACAAGCGAGTGATTAGATCCTTGCCCAATTCATGACTCTTGTATAGTTTTACTTTACCAGAACGCAAGTAGTACAAGCCTTGCGGAGTATCTCCTTCTGTAAAGATGATTTCCTTTTTCTTGTAATTCTTGACTTGCGTTCGTTTCGCCAACGTTGCAATATCTTCCATGCCGTGCAATTGGCCCAACATATGATCTACCGCAACGGTGGTCAAAGGATCATTCATGCGCTGACGAACCTTGTTCAATCTACTTTCTACCGCCTTCAGCAACTCGACATCGTCATATGGTTTGGTCAGATAGTCATCTGCGCCCATTTCCATTCCTTTACGAATGTCCGCTCTTTCTGTTTTTGCAGTGAGGAAAATGAAGGGAATGGCTGCTGTTTCCTCTGACATGCTCAGCACATGAAGGACTCCAAACCCATCCAAAATGGGCATCATAATGTCACAAATGATCAAATCAGGACGTTCCATTTTGACCATTTCTACGCCGACCTTGCCATTCTCGGCAGTGCGCACTTCATATCCCGCCATGGTCAAAATTTCCGCTGAGTTCTCTCGCACGTCGGGGTTATCTTCTATCAATAGTAGTTTTTTCATGTCGCTGTGTGTATTAATGGTAAGGTGATGGTAAAGGTGGTGCCCACGTTGAGCTCGCTTTGTAAGTCTATATCACCTTGTAACAATTCCAAATATTTGGTAATGATGTTGAGCCCCAATCCCGTGCCCTGTATGTTCTGTGCATTCTGACCTCGAAAGAATCGCTCGAACATGTGTTTCTTATCGTCTTCTGAAATACCAATACCTTGATCTTCAATCACGATTCGCAGTGTTCGATCCACAATGGATGTATTCACTTTAACTACAGAATCTTCGTTGGAAAACTTAATCGCATTGGATATCAAATTGACCATCATATTCTTGAGCAAAGCCCTATCACTGATCCACATGCTATCTGGTTCATGCACAAATACTATTTTCTGGCCATCCTTGCAAAGCACTTGCAGTTCATCGATCACTTCCGTGATCAACTGCGTCACATCCACGGATGTCCAATTCACTTGTACTTTTCCCTCTTCTAGTTTACCAATGGACAAGAAGTCGTTGAGGATTTCTGTCAAGCCGTTGACCGCCGACTTGATCCGTCCCACATGCTTCTCGCGATGATCTTGCTGATGCGCCTCCATGTATTTAGCAATGAGCGAAGCAGAAGACAAGATGGTGCTCAGCGGAGTACGAAACTCATGCGAAGCCATGGTGATGAACCTCGACTTCATCTCATTGAGTTCCTTTTCCTTTTCCAAGGCTTGCTCCAGTTCATCGCGGGATGTTTCAAGCTCGTTCAAAGCCTCCTTCAGCACCAAGGTGCGCTCACTCACTTTGTTTTCCAAATTTTCGTTGAGCACCTTCAACTCTTGATTGATACGGATGATGTTTTTTTGCTGCACAAAACGCTCAGAGACATCGATGATGAAGCCGATGACAAATAGGCCTTCTGCTGTTTCGTAATAGCTCAAACTCACTTCGACAGGAAACTCCTCACCATCCTTTCGCTTGCCGAAAAGGGTCATGCCTTTACCCATAGGCCGCCTTACAGGATGTTTCATAAAACTTTCTCTGTGATCGACATGGCGTTCGGCATATTTGGCTGGTATCAAAACCTCTACCAATTGACCATTGAGTTCATCTGCATCGTATCCAAACAAGGCGTTGCATTTGGGATTGGTCAGAATGATTTTGCCCGTGCTATTGCCAATCAATATACCTTCATTGGCATGATTAAATACATTTTCGAATCGAGATTCTGTGCGGTCGTACATAAGAAAGCGTTCTGTATTGAATAAGCAGCAATTTGCAGCCGAGTCATAGCTCAAAGGAAAAGCAAAAACGGGATTGGTCATCTTCAAAGTGAGAAGACTCAATCAAAAAGATGATAAAAATCAGTTTTGGGACGGTCGCACTATACGCCCATTTTGACCCTGCGCAATTCGAAATTCTGACCGAGATACACTCTGCGCACTTGCTCATCGGCCGCCAATTCTTCTGCCGTACCCGCCTTCAGAATGGTTCCATCGTACAGAAGATAGGCTCTATCTGTAATGCTAAGGGTTTCTTGCACATTGTGATCCGTAATGAGCACGCCGATATTGCGTGTTTTGAGCTGCCATACGATCTTTTGAATATCCTCTACGGCAATAGGATCCACACCCGCGAAAGGCTCATCCAATAAAATAAATTTGGGATCTGTGGCCAATGCCCGTGCAATTTCGGTGCGGCGGCGCTCACCTCCACTCAAGTGATTGCCCATGTATTTTCGTTTGTGTGTCAGACCAAATTCTTCAAGGAGCATTTCCAATTTGACCTTCTGATCTGCTTTTGAAAGTTTGGTCAATTCCAACACGGCCTTGATATTATCCTCAATACTTAGTTTGCGGAAAATACTCGCCTCTTGCGGAAGATAACCCACTCCCAGTTGTGCCCTGCGATACATTGGCTCATTGGTAATATCCTTGCCATCAAGCAATATGCGCCCTTCATTGGGCTTGACCAAGCCCACAACCATGTAAAAGCTCGTTGTTTTTCCTGCCCCATTTGGACCAAGAAGCCCAACGATTTCACCCTGGCTCACGTGAAAACTCACCCCTTTGACAACGGTTCGTTGGCCATATTGGCGCACGATATGTTCTGCTTGCAATTCCATCATGATTCGGATCCAATGCTAAAGTGCAAAGGAAAAGGATTTTGTCCGAAGATGGTTGAAAAATATGATGACAACGTGCCATCGAGGGCGTGCCCTGTCATTTCAAGTTGACCTGATTGAATCAATTATCAATTGCGCTGCAATTTCAATGTCTTGGTCTTGCCTGACTCACCAGTGATAAGTACCATATAGATGCCTTTCTTTAGGTTTTCAAGGGGCAGTTCCATATTCGAGTACGCTGCTACATTGCGGTCGCTTCGCAAAACATAGACGGATTTGCCAGTCAGATCGCGCAGCTCCACCGAGAAAGGCTCCGATACTATTTCGTCAAAGGAGATTTCTGTGCGGCCTTCACTCAGAACAATGGAAGCCGTGCTGATGGGATGACGCTCCGATTGAGCCTGAACAGTCGCTTGACTAGCCCATAGGGTGATGACACATAAAAGTACAAATCTCTTCATCTTGCTTCGTTTTTGTGATTCATCGCGTACAACAACAATCTTGCCGTTCGTACACCTGTCAATTTGCCTTGCGTTTCCAACCCTTGTTGGAATTCTCTTAGCCTTTCAACACATCAAAAGACTATTTTAACTCAACCACATTAGATGGTTTTCAAGTGTTTACACTCTCAAATATAATAAAGTTTCAAAATAAACCGACAAAAATCAGAAAATCGATCACTTCAAAGGGCAAGGCCCATGATTAGCGCAGACTAAAACCTCCAGCGGAACATCACATGGAGATCGCTCAATTGATTTCCTTGGATCTCTTGATTACCAGAGCCAATGAGGCGTCGGTCAGAATACAACCAACGGGCATAACGTACTTGCAACTCCACTCCTCTGCGTACGTCCCAACTGGCCATGGCATACATGCGGCTTCCTACGCCATTATAAGCCGGAATACTGAAGGCGTACAACACATCGTTTTCATAGGCATACACCCGTGCATTCCAATCATCGGTACGAAACAAAGCATATCTCGCTACAAACTGAATGGGCAATCCAATTTTTTTGAATACCACATCCTGATACATCAAATAACCGTTTTGTTGCACACTTTCCTTCTCATAAAATACCCACTCCAATCGGGATTTGAGTTGCACATTGGGATGGACAAAATACGATGCGTTCAACCGAAACACATCGCGCGATAGATCCACTGGTGCGGTGATTCGCTCATCTGTTGAAGAGGTATTCTGCATATCTCCTCGACGGCGGAAACGCACATAAAACTCATCTTTCCGATTGGGCTTATAATTCAGTTGAACCAAAAAATCAGAAGCATTGCTTGGTGCGTCCACCCGATATCTCAGCCAAGGATATTTCACCAAATCCACATACGTCGTAAACGTCCATCCCTTTGACCAAGTGGTTTGAACACCCGCAAACAACCCGCGCTCATTGGCTGGATTATCCTGATTCTCTGCAAATACGTTGGCATACAATGCTTGATAATCGTTGCTAAAATGGCGATGCAAGAGACTCAATGCCACTGATGGGTGCAATGAAGCCACTACGCCATTGACCATGGCCCATCCGCCATTTGCACTGCGTGAAGCCTCACCAAATACATTGGCATTCCGCCATACCGTTTGGTAATTGATTCCCATATTGCTGAAATCTTGTCCTTGCGGCCGATAATAGCGATACAAGTCTGGATTCAAAAACAAGGGCTTGTCATAATGCAAAGCCGCAGCCGTGAAACCAATCGACCCGCGCTTCCATTTATAGTCCACATTGCCTCCTGCAACGGATTCACTCAAAGTGCCTCGCTTTTCCAATTCCGAGGCGGTTCGATGCAAACCTGCGGCATTGATGGAACTGACCAAAAAACCATCGTCTTGTGAATCCGCGAGCGTGGTATCAGATTCAATGGACGCATCCATATTTTTGACCGAACCAAAGGCAGACAATGTCCATTTACCAAAACCCAACGTCACAGCGCCTCCGCGCATGTATTGTCCTTCTTGGACACTTGTGTATGGTTTGAATCCAAGCGCATTTTTTTTGGTGTTGAGGATAAAGGGCGATTTTCCAAAACCCAAGCCATTCCAAAAAGTAAGGCCCTGTCCAAACATCGCTTGATAATCGCCTACGATGACCTTACGCACCCACCTGGTATCGTTGTACATGATATGCGCACTTGTAAAATCAGCTCCATTTTGTAGACCTTCGCCAGGATCCTTTTCCATCGTAAAACCGATTTGAAGGGCTTTTCGAAATTGAATCCGATAGCGGGTGTAGAGATAATCAGGAGAACCCACGTAAGCCTTTTGACCGGTCAATGGATCAGGGGTGTAACCAGCACGTTCTTGGAATTCGCGTTTATATCGCAGCATCAGCTCGCTGTTGGCCTCTTGCCAGATATTTTTGAAAGTCACCTTATCGAGCATGCTTGCAGGGCTGGCCATTACAAAAGGCTCGATTTGTCGGATAACAGCCAATGAAAACTGATCCACAGCCTGCAATTCATAGATACTACGCAGCGCTCCGTATCGAGCTAAGTGATTTTGCAAGGCCAGAATCTGCAATTCGTCGAGCAAATACAACTCGCGGAGTTGCTCCGTGGTTGCCGTATTGAGATTGAGGGGATTGTCGTAATAGCTGGTCAAACCTTCGAGCAGGGTCGTATAATCCAGTTCTACTCCTTCATCAAGAGCTGCGACAATGATTTCGATGCGCTGTTCAATGATGCTATTCTTTACGTCCTCATTTTTTTGAGACCACATCACGACGCTTCCGAACATGCAGATAATCAGGGCGCTATATGGAAAATACCTGCTCATTTTCGACCCTGTATCCAAGCAATTGAAACCTGCGGACTAAAGCCAAGTACATTGTGATAATGCGTCGCCACGTCGATGTCCAAAAACTTGACACGCCAACCGAAACCGAAGCTAAACAGGGCAGGTCCTGTGCCTCCCCCGCAGCGCAGAACCAGATTCTGAACCGGCGCATACTCTAAGCCTGCACGCATGCCCCCTTGTTGACCGCTCACTTGCTGAACCTCGGCCGTCATGCGCAATTTGGCCGACCATGCATAGGCCATACCTGCAGCCAAGCGTGCAGGGGTTCTTTCGGATTGGTAGTCCGTCAGCGCCGCTTCATTGGCGTTGAGCACATGCGCTCCCAGCGTTAATTTTTTAGACGCATTGAATCGGGCTCCCAGTCCGATGGTCCAAAACCGGGTGCTCCCATACATTTCGTCCAGGGTGAGGGAATGATAATAAATTTGCGCGCCGATTGAGGTTTTTTCCCCCAAGCGAAGTCCATAGGCCAAACCCAAGCGATTGGATAGATACTGCTGATAACCAAAACTTTGGATATTGATTCCAAAAGCGCTATTGCCAAATGGCAAGACACCAGCGATGGAGCGCGTTCCGAGATTTTCAACTAAAAAAGCGTTTCGATAGGCCACCGCTATGCTTGCTTTAGAATTCCAGGCCAGTCCAGCTGGGTTGTTGGTAGCTGCCCATGTGTTGGTATCGGTGAGCATCGTATTGGCCATGGCTGCCGCAGGAGCTCCTGCAACAGAGGTAAGGTCTTGTGCCCGCGCGTTTGGCAGCGTGCTAAAAAAGCAGAAACTGAGGGCCAAAAAACCCGTGTAGAGAGCGCGTAAGGGCATAGTAGGTGGCAATAAGCGTTGCAAAATAGCACAAAAAGAGACGTAAAAAACTTTCCACAAAAACCTTTGTGGATGAATTAAAAAAACGTAGTATATTCGCGCCCTCCAATAGTAGATATTCCATATCTGCAGCCGGGTGTGGTGAAATTGGTAGACATATCAGACTTAGGATCTGACGCGCGAGCATGGGGGTTCGAGTCCCTCCACCCGGACATATGAAAAAGCAATGCGAGAGCGTTGCTTTTTTTGTTGGCAAACATCAGGACGAGAAGTTTATGCCGAGGGAGGCGGCCGCAGCGAAGCGGAGGCCGCAAATGCCATCATACCAAGCCGCCTCCGTGCATATAATCGATGTGACCAAGTGGCCTACAAACCGAAAATTATCCAACGTACCCACTTCTGAAAATGTGCGCATGCCCTCCAAATGAACAAAAAAGAGGAATTCTTCCTTATTTTCGCACCCCCCAAATCAAAAATTTTGTTTGCTAGCTCATGGGGGCGAGCTGATTACATATTACATCCTATGAATATTACGCAACACCAGATCGACGCGTTGAATGCTGAACTCAGCATCGTATTGGACAAGAATGACTACGCCAACAACGTAGAGAATGCGCTTAAAAAACACCGCAAAACAGCCCAAATGCCAGGTTTCCGCGTGGGTCAAGTGCCGATGAGTGTCATTAAACAACGTTTCGGCAAAAGTGTGCTGGCGGAAGAGATCAATCAAATCCTTCAACGCGCGCTTCATCAACATATCAGCGAAAACAAACTCAATGTATTGGGCAGCCCCATGCCAAAGGTTGATGGACGCGAACAAACCAATTGGGAAAACCCGGATCAATTCACCTTTCATTATGAATTAGGATTGGCGCCAGAACTCCAACTGGAATTGAACCAAAATCTAACTTTTACTCATTTGGTTGCAGAGGTGGATGAATCATTGGTTTCGCGCCAGATCAAAGATTTCGCAAAACGTTTTGGAAAGATGAGCGAAGTCGATGTGTGCGGCGATGAAGACATGCTGTCTGCGGCGTTGCTGGAAGTGGACGCGGATAACCAACCCAAACTGGATGGCATTACCAGCGAAGGAAGTGTGTTTGTCGAATTCATCAAAGACGCCGCAACAAAAAGTGCTTTGGTCGGTCTCAAAAAAGAGGATACCGTCATTGTAAATCCACATCACCTGGCCGAAAATCACAACGACCTAGCCAAACTTTTGGGTATTACACACGAGGGAGTGCACCATTTGAATAGCATGTTTCAGTTGACTGTCAAAGGCATTCAACACATGGAGATGGCAGAACTCAATCAAGAGCTTTTTGACCGCATGTATGGAGAAGGTGTCGTCAACAGTGAAGAGGAATTGCGCAACAAGGTGCGCGAAGGTTTGACGCAACAGTTTGATATGGATGCCAATTGGATGTTTGCACGCAATGCAAAACGCCAATTGACGGAAAACGTGCATGTAGAATTGCCAGATGCCTTTTTGAAGAGATGGATTCAAGCAACCAATGACAAGCCTCTCACGGTTGAACAATTGGATTACGAATATCCACAATACGCCAACCAATTGCGTTGGACCCTCATCGAAAATCATCTGATTCAATCCAACGATATCAAAGTGACCCATGAAGAGGTGAAAAACAAAGTAAAAGAAAGCATTGCGGCGAACTTTGCCCAATACGGTATTCCGGTGCAAGAGGAAAACTTGGAGGAATATGCCAAAAACAGCATGTCCAACCAAGAGGAAATCCGCAAGGTGTATGAACAACTTTTTGAAGAACGCTTGATGCAGCTTATTCGTGAAAAGTGCATCGTAGAAAGCAAGAAAATTTCATTCGAGGAGTTTGTGCACGCCGCGCAGCACTAACCTGTGAATTGGATCGATATTAAAAAAGGGATTTTTCAAAGTGAAAAATCCCTTTTTTATGCCCGCTCACGAATCGAGGGGCAAAAAGTGAGCTGTGATAAGATTACTTGTAACTTGATTGAAATGAGTGGCATTCCCACAAGCACTGATCAACCCCAATGTGAGCTTGCTCTCGCACACATGCGCTCACCCAGCATGTTTGCCTATTCAATGGTGAGTGGATATTCCGCCGCGCATTCATTTACAATAGGCAATATATCCTCTGGACGCTGATCGTTTTGCGGATAACGTTCCACGAGTTTCTGGAGATAGCATTCGCATATACTATCCGCTCGTCCATGTAAATAGAGGGATTGATTCACCTCAACACATTTCGCTTTCACACTGCTGCGCTCTTCCGCTGACCATTCACTCTTGCATGAAAAGAAAGCAATGGACAATACAGCTATGTAACATACTATTTGCTTGCTCATTACAATACTTTGAATTCGGTTCTTCGGTTAACTGCATGTTGTTCATCTGTGCAAGTCACGCCATCGTCGCATTGATTAAGTAATATGGTTTCTCCGTAACCCTTACTCACCATTCGTTCTTTTGCTACTCCCTGACCGATCAGATAATCAACCGCACTCTTCGCACGCTTTTCGGAAAGTGTCAAGTTGTAAGAATCACCACCACGGGAATCCGAATGGGATCCCAATTCAATTCGCATGGTCGGGTTGTCACGTAGAATGGCCACCAGCTTATTCAACTCAGTTGCTGATTCTGGTTTCAAAACCGCACTGTTGTAGTCATAATAAATGTTGTCCACTTTCACCGTGGTATTCTTCTCCAGCTTGAATAATTTAAAATCACGCGTATGTACCTTCTGTGCTGGATTATTTGTTGTGAATTTTTCCGTCATACGGCTGAAGCCATCCTTTAGTGCGATGGTCAAATATGTTTTATTGGCTTGCAATGGCCACATATAGGTGCCTGTTCCAGTAATTGAAATTGTGTCCAAAGCCAATGTATCCATACCCGTCAATTCGTTTAAAATCACGATAGCCCCAACCGCGGGTTTGCCGTCTGCATCGTAAATTACTTTACCCGATGTCATCCAATCAATTTTTTGTATTTCGATATTCAGATCCTCCATAAACGATGAGCGGGGATCTGCTTTGCGCGATGCTTTGCCCGGAAGATACATGGCCTTGCTGGCCTCCAATTCGATGATGTCCTTGTATGGAACAGTGATGGTATAGCGTCCATTTGCATCTGTTTTCACCTGGAGCATCGATCCATCCTCAGCGGGTATCATAACCGTCGCATTGGCCACTGGTTCCAATGTGTTATTGTCGCGCACAACACCAGACACAAATACTTCATCCACTGGTTGTATTGAAAATTCGTAAATATCATCATCACCTTTGCCCCCGGGGCGATTACTGGATAGGTAACCCTTGGTTTCGTTAGGGAAACAAATCAAGCCAAAATCATCATAATGCGAATTACCAGGATAGCCAATGTTTTTTACACCCGAAGTATCATTCGGGTTGGTATAGAACACGTCCAAACCACCTATACTCAGATGTCCATTGGATGAAAAATACAGCATATCATTGGATAGCGCGAATGGGAATAGTTCATCACCCAATGTATTTACTTTGTTACCACAATTTACAGGACTGGCCCACAATGAATCCTTCCAATCGGAATAATACAAATCTGTTCCACCCGATCCACCGGGCATATCACTGACAAAATACATGCGCTTACCATCTGGAGTAAGTGTTGGATTTCCGAGGGAATAATTACGGTTATTGAAAGCAAATGCCTCCTCATCGCCAAAAGTCTTTTCTGCAGTGTTGTATTTGATCGAGTAAATTCCCAAATTGCGGCGCCCTCCTTTCACTTTATCAAAATCACCCTTGCGCAAATTCTCCTTGGTATAATAAATCACATTGGTTGAAGGATTATAGGTCATAGTGCCTTCATGAAAACGTGAAGTCATATCTTGCCCCATTACCCGCGCTCCTTTCAAGCTGCTATCGGGAGCGATGTCGCATTGATACATATTGAGAAAAGGCTGATTATTCCAATTGTACATTGCTTGATGCTTGGTGCCGTCACCTCTACTCGAGGCAAAAACCAGTTGACCATTGACAAAAAATGCAGGTCCAAAATCCGAATAAGGTGAATTGATTTCAGCCAAATGCATGCGGTATATCGCACTATCACGCACGATACGCTGAGCAAAATCAGTATGCGTAATATAAGATTTGGCGATGTGGTTGGTAGGCTGCACAGCCAAAAGCTTGTTGTACACATCGATTGCATCCGTGTACTTTCCTTGTAATTTCAGGACTTCGGCCAAACCCATGTAGTCAGAAGGTTTGCCCATATTCATAGCAATAAGTCTTTTGTAATTGGCCTCTGCCTTGATCCACTCTCCTGTTTTGGTCTGACAATATGCGATTCTCCGAAGCGGCAAGGTATCGTTGGCATGCTTGGCGCTGGCCAAAATATCCGCATATATTTTGGAAGCATTTCGAAAATCAAAAGATTGAAAATATTGCTCAGCAATATTCAACTTTCCCTTTTGTGCCGAAGCCAATTGAGGAATGGCCATGGCGGCCATGAGCAAGACTAGTAGTGCGAAGCGTTGTTTCATTTTATATCTGAATAAAAAGGACGTCATAGTCAATAACATTAAAAATAGCGAGGCGAAACGTCGCCGCTTTTACCACGATTGAGGTCGAAGCCAAGCATGATTTCATGCGAGCCATCGCTGTATTTGCGGATATCCGACAAACTATAATCGAAGGCATAGCCTACTTTAAACAAGCGATTGATTTCGTATTGAAGCAAGATTCCAGCCGCATCCTGCCAACGATACATGGCACCTGCCCAAAACTTATCATAAAACAAAAATTGAGCAGTTGCTTCCGCAGCGGGAGGTGCCCCATTGACCGCTTTGACAAGAATAGTTGGTTTGAATTTCGTATAAATATTGACATCGAAAACGGCCCCTGCAATCAAAAAGGCATGCGGCGTCTCTTTGTTATTGACTCCCGCATAATCTGGCAATTCACCTGACAATAGTTTATTTGAAAGAAGTTTAGGAACGCTTGCTCCTACGTACCATTTGCGCGTGTAGTACATGACGCCTGCTCCAAAATTAGGCAAAGGTTTGTTGGCGATATTGGAAGCAAATGAAGCATCTCCTTCGACCAATGGATTGAGGTCAAGCAAATTTGCACTGAATAGATTGACGCCGCCTTTGAGTCCGAAAGACAATCTCCTATTCCCCATGAAGATGCGGTAGCTGCCATCTAAGTATATTCCGGTTTGTTTGACAGGCCCAAACGCATCATTGATGACAGAACCTCCAAGGCTGATACTCTCGTTGCGCAGAGGTGAATGGATCGTGACAGATTGTGTGACAGGTGCACCCTCAAAATTGACCCATTGCGAGCGATGTATCACGGTGGCGCTCAGGAAATCCTTGCTGCCTGCATACGCAGGATTGATGCTCAAAGTGTTGAACATATATTGCGTGAACATAGGGTCTTGTTGTGCGAATGAACGCACACTCCAAATGGACACCAAGGCGCACAAGGCCATACCAACAACCGATGTTTTTTTCATTTTCAATGTTTGCATGTGGTTATCGTTTGAGGTAAATAAATCCGTTGAATACCATTTTAGCTCCATCTTCCATCACCTCTCCCAAGTCGAGAATATAATAATACGTAGAGGTAGGTAACTCTTCGCCCAAGCTCGCGCTCTGGTTGCACTCGCCTTGCCAATCGTTTTTGTAGGGTGCTGCCTCATAAACTAAGTTGCCCCAGCGATTGAACACTTTCAGACTGTTCTTCGGATAGTAAACGATGTTTGGAATTTCAATTACATCGTTGGTGCCGTCTCCATTGGGAGAGAAAGCATCGGGAACTTTTATGGTTTCACAATCTTCCAATACCAACAGCATCGTATCGCTGCTCAAACCGCATACTCCGTTGTCAATGGTGTATTGCAAGGTGCTTACGACATCTACCAATTCAGTGAGAATCGTCCCCATGCTAACGACACTTGCATCGAACTGCCCATTGTTCTGTAAGACTGCTGGTCCATCCAATACGGACCAAGAGCTAGTGGCTGGCGCAACAGGCACAGTCCCATTCAATGGAAATGCATCGAAATCAGCCGAACAAATATTCAAACTAGGTCCCGCATCGGCTGTTTGTTGGAAATCATCGAATACACTCACACACATATCGTCTGAGCTTGTCCCACAAGCACCGTTGTCCACATTCCATGAGTAGCAATGCACGCCTACCGGTAAGTTCAAAATGATCGCCTCCGGTGTATCTTCTTGACTATCTATTGGAGGCGCATTATCGAGTGGAAGCCACTGTCCTGTAGCAAGGCCTGCAACTGTTCCTGTCAATTGGCTACCTGCCGTTTGGAAGATCGACTGTTCGCCGCAGAAGGCAGTGTCTGCACCCGCATTGGCATTGGCAATGGCGCTGTCATAGATATAAAACCAAATCGTATCTGATGAAACCGCACCACAAGACCCATTGTAGATGTACCACACAAAGGCAGATTCATTGAGCGACAGGCCGCACGCAGTGGTGCCAGATGAACTCGTATCTGCGATCGTGGCAATGTTGTCACCTGCAATCTGTTCCCACCAGCCATAGGCTGGATAGGTCGGTAAGGTTCCTATCAAATCCACGCAACCATTGGATGGTATATCACATAGGAATTGATCCTCGTCTACTGTTGCTTGAGGCGATGTAGGATCATAGATCGTCACCAACAATGTATCGGCGGTAATGCCGCACGATCCGTTGTCGATGGTCCAAATCAATTCCGTCACACCGATGGCAAGATCAAACACTTCGGTCAGAGGATTATTTAAATCCACGAATTGAGGATTGCCCGGATGCGCTCCAAAGGACCATGTACCAGTGCCTGGGAAGGTTGCGCTATTGGCAGCCATCGTCACAATGTTATCTGGCGCACAAACAATTTGATCGACCCCTGCATTGGCAGGCAAGGCCGTGCTGTCGTTCACGAAAATCGTAACTGGATCAATGCTCTCAGGATCACAAGGTCCATTGTACACATGCCATTGCAACGTATGCACACCGACCGCTAAAAAGTTAACAACCGCATTGGCTGAGGTTGTATCTAGTAATAGGCCCTCCAAAGACACGACTTCCCAAAAACCATAACTCGGCGCATTGGGCGAAGTGGCATTCAAGGTCACAGCATTGGCTGGGGTGCACAGGTATTGATCCAAGCCGGCATTGGCCACTTGTGGATTCTGAGGAAACACTTTTACGGATATCGTATCGGTCATGATGGAATCAGCGCAAGGTCCATTGAGTATCGTCCAGACCAAAATATTTTCACCTTCACCTAAATCGGTAAGTACGGTTGATGGACTATTGACTGACTCGATCGTGCCTGAGCCTTGTACCAAAGTCCAATAACCCACTGCGGGAACAATTGGCGTATTGCCAATAACCACTGTATCATTGAGCGGATAACACATTTCAATATCATCTCCCGCATCAGCAGCAGGATGATCATCTGCATACACATAGATGCACAACTCATCCGATGGCAGGGCATTCACACACGCGCCATTGTAATACTCCCATCTGAAACAATTGATGCCCACCGGCAAGTCACTTATGCTTGTAAAGGGATCATTTGGATCCTGAATGGTACCACCTCCACTGACTTGATACCACGTCCCCACATTGGGATCCTGAGGCTGACTCGCTGACATGAATACTTCATCTTGAGGCGTGCATATGGACTGATCCAAACCAGCATCCACTGCAGTAGTTGGTTCAAAAACGCGGACACACATGGTGTCCGTCGTAATACCATTTGGACAAGGCCCATTGTCAATACGCCAAGCGAAACAATGCGTGCCCACGCATAGATTGGACATCAGAGATGTCGGGCTATTTAGATCGCCTATGGTGCCGCATGTGCCCAAGGCTGTCCAATCCCCTATGGCAGGGAACAAAGGAGCCTCGGCAAGCATCGTTACTTCAGTTGCAGGCAAACAAATTTCTTGATCTAAGCCTGCATTGGCATCCGGGTTGAATTCAAAATAAATGAATACGGACGTCACATCCACTGTTTGTCCGCAAGCACCATTGTCAATATTCCAAAACAGGATGGTTTGTCCTGGATTCAAACAACACACTTCAGCTGTAGCACTATTAATGTCATTGAAACACGCCGAGGTTCCAGGAAGTGTGCTCCAATATCCAGTTGCTGGCAAGGCTGGTACATTGGCATTGAGTACGTGACATTCGTTGGGAGTACAATAGTAAGCATCATCCCCAGCTTCAGCGACCGCCTCGTTGGGATTGTTCACATACAAGGTCACTTCGTCAGAAGTCGTTCCGCATGGTCCGTTGACGACTGTCCAACTGAACACATAGGTACCCACTGTCAATCCATTCAAAGTAGTATTGCTCGTTGTAGGTGATAAAATGGTTGCGTTGTTTGGGCCACTCACTTGTTGCCACAATCCAATCGCCAAATCATCGCCCAAATCGGATCCTGTTAAAAACCCATTGAGCAACTGCCCACCTGCAGGCGCACAGAGATAAATATCCGATCCAGCATCGGCAGATGGCAATGCGGCATCGTATACCTGAATACATACTTCGTCGTCCGTCAGCGATGGCACACAAGGACCATTGTCAATGGTCCACACAAAACAGCTTTCACCTGGTAGTAGGTTGGTAATTTGTGCATTCGGATTGGTAATACCCGCGATATTTCCATTGCCACCAGGCAGCGCGTTCCAATACCCCGTAGCAGGAAAAATTGGAATCGTAGCACTCATATCCACTACAGATTGAGGGGTGCATAATGCCACATCCAATCCAGCATTCGCAGCAGGCTGACTCTCTTCAAAGATTCTGACTCGCACCAAATCCGTAGTCACACTATTGTCGCAAGGCCCATTATAAACGGTCCAAAGAAAATAATACTCGCCGACACCCAAGTTACAAAACTCTGCCGAAGGATCGTTCGGGTTTGAAATAGTTGGTCCGTTAATTAGACTCGTCCATGTACCATAAGATGGATAGGTGGGTACGGTTGCATCCATAGTTACGCATGAGACAGGTTCACACCAATCTTGGTCAATACCAGCATCGGCTGCCAACGCATTTTCATCATAAATAATCACCGCGAGGGTATCGCAGGAATTGGCATCGGGGCAAACCCCATTGGAAATACACCAACTGAACTCATTGATACCGATTGGAATATCTGTAATCAAAGCCTGTGGATTATCCAAGTCTGCAGCTTCAATCGTGCCATTGCCGCTCACCACTGTCCACACTCCGTAGCCTGGTAAAGGTACCACATTGGCATTCATAACCTGGGAAGAAATGGGAGAGCATAATTCAATGTCACTGCCCACATCAGACGGTTCAGCGCTATCATCAAACATGGTGATGGTCATCTGATCGCAGGTGATTGGACCGCAGACTCCATTGTCCACGCACCATTCCAAAGTATACACCCCAGGAACCAAACCACAAACGTCTGTAATGGGATTGGTAGCGTCTGCAAAGGTCAAAGACGAAGGACCGCCTAAGACAATCCATAGACCTGTAGCTGGTTCTATCAAAGCATTGGCAGCCAAGGTGGCGCAATCCGTGAGGTTACTGCACAATTCCTGATCCAAACCTGCATTCGCCGGAACTTGCGCGGCATCGAACAAATACACATCTACACAATCCTGCGTGGAAGCTGGCAAACAGGCCCCGTTTTCTACAGTATAGCAGAACGTATTTATTCCTACCGTCAAATTACTCACACTGGTCGCAATATCATTTGGTTGATCGACAAGGGCACCTCCCAAACTCGACCATGTCGCAGTGGCTGGATAAATAAGGTTGCTTCCCACAAGAGAGGCGGAAGAAGTTGGAGTGCACCATTCTTGATCATCCCCGGCATCGGCGGCAAGTTGATTTATGTCGTTGAGAAAGATCAACATAGTATCTACTTCAAATGCGTCTGCAAGGCATGGTCCATTGTAGATGGTCCAAATCAAAGTATCCACTCCTTGCGCCAAATTAAACGCAGTAGTAACCGGATCATTTACATCCACAAAAGTGGCGGCACCATTCAACGCGCTCCATGTACCAAAAGCTGGAGGCAGAACTGGATTGGCCGCTAGCACCAATGAGCTTGTAGGAGTGCAAAGTTGAA
>JAIYCK010000322.1 GCA_027488055.1 Flavobacteriales bacterium
CAATTTATCTTCTTCACTCAATTCATCCATACCCAAGATGGCGATGATGTCTTGAAGTTCTTTGTAACGTTGAAGAATCAACTTCACACGCTGTGCGCAACGATAGTGCTCTTCACCTACGATTTGAGGTGTAAGAATACGTGAGGTTGAATCCAATGGATCTACTGATGGATAGATACCCAACTCAGCAATTTTACGGCTCAATACGGTGGTTGCATCCAAGTGAGCGAAGGTCGTCGCTGGAGCTGGATCCGTCAAGTCATCTGCAGGTACATAAACCGCTTGCACCGAGGTGATAGAACCACGCTTGGTAGAAGTGATACGTTCTTGCATGACACCCATTTCGCTGGCAAGTGTCGGTTGGTAACCCACCGCTGATGGCATACGGCCCAAGAGCGCAGATACCTCAGAACCCGCTTGTGTGAAACGGAAAATGTTGTCAATGAAAAACAAGATATCACGACCACCTGATTTTTCATCACCGTCACGGAAGTGTTCTGCAACAGTAAGACCAGAAAGGGCCACACGTGCACGTGCTCCTGGGGGCTCATTCATCTGGCCGAATACGAAGGTCGCTTGTGACTTCTTCAATTCCTCCATGTCTACCTTGGTAACATCCCAGTCACCTTGTTCCATTCCATGGACAAAATTCTCACCATATTTGATAATACCAGCTTCGATCATTTCACGAAGCAAGTCATTTCCTTCACGAGTACGTTCACCTACACCGGCAAACACGGACAAACCGTCGTACGCTTTTGCGATGTTATTGATCAATTCTTGGATCAAAACTGTTTTACCTACACCGGCACCACCGAACAAACCGATTTTACCGCCTTTTGCGTATGGCTCGATCAAGTCGATTACTTTGATACCTGTAAACAACACTTCAGTAGAAGTGGAAAGGTCTTCGTAGCGTGGTGGATTTCTGTGAATTGGATAACCGCCTTCTTTGCTTACTGCACCGATACCATCGATGGCGTCGCCAGTAACATTGAACAAACGACCTTTGATCGCATCGCCGATTGGCATGGTGATGTTTTTGCCAGTGGCAATAACTTCTGTGCCTCTTTGCAGACCTTCGGTTGCTTCCATTGCGATCGCACGAACGGTGTCTTCACCTACGTGTTGCTGACATTCGAAGACAAGATCACCTTCGGGGCGTTTCACCACCAAGGCATCCAGAATGTTGGGCAATTTTGTTCCAGCCGGAAATGTGATATCTACCACAGGGCCAATGATTTGCGCTACTTTACCTACGTTTTGTGACATGTGTAAGAATTGTGAATTTTTCGGGCGCGAAAGTACGGCTAAGCACGCGAGGAAAAAAACATTCCGTTAGATATTTTCATTGCGGTTTCGAAAGGGCTGATCCGAAGCCATGTTCAGCGACCTTAAAATCAAGCTTCATTGGCCTTTCTGAAGGGTCATTTTTTGGAGTTTCACACCGCTTTTAAAAAAGATACGGGTGGCTTCTTCAAAGGCCTGAGTGTAGTCTGACACATAGAATGCATTGGCTGCAGAAGCTTCTTGGGCCAATAGCTGCTCTTTGGCTAAAATCGCGGCTAATTTTTGGGCCACAACCTCGGCGCTATCGAAGAGCTTGACGGTGCCTTGGTAATACTGATCGATTTCCTTCTTGATCAACGGATAGTGCGTGCAAGCGAGTACCAGCGCATCAATGCCTTGGAGTTGGGGATCGCTCAGATATGTTTTGAGCACCTCCTGGCTGATGGAATTGTCATAAAAACCCTCTTCAATCATGGAGGCTAGCAGTGGGGTGGCCATTGCCGAAAAGGGCAAATCGGGCTTGCGTCGAGTTAATTTTTCTTGATACACCCCGCTGGATACGGTGGTTTTGGTGGCGATGATGCCAAGTCGCTGGATCTCAGGATCTGCAATCACGGCCTCTATCATCGGATCAATGACGTTGATCACTGGAATCACTCCTTTGTATTGATCCCGCAGCGGTTCATAGGCAGCGGCCGAAGCTGTATTACAAGCGATTACGATGGCCTTGCACTTTTTCTGTTCCAACAAAAAACGGGTAATTTGTAAACTGAAATCGGCAATGAGTTCTTTTGACTTATCTCCGTATGGCAAATGCGCGGTATCGCCGAAATACACCAATGATTCCAGCGGCAACAATCGGTTTATGGCAGCGGCCACCGTGAGGCCACCTATGCCTGAATCAAAGATACCGATGGGTTGTTGATGCGGGAGAGTCATTGTATTTAGGAGGTGAAAGATACGGATTTCGGGCACAAAAAAAACCGCCAGTGGCGGTTCCTTTTGATTGTTTTTTTTATTTACCAGGAGCCGGCGTAGCGGTCTTTGGAGCTTCTTTGCTGTAGTCTGGAATACCCAGATCTGCACATACCAAAGGAGTGATATCCGTGCCACCAGTGTATAACAAAACACCTGTCGACGCATCGATGATATACGTAAATCCGTTTGCTTTAGCTACTTTTTCAATGGTGGTTTTGGCCTTTTCCAAAATGGGCTTTACACGGTTTTCTTCTTCTTTTGAAACCTCGTTGCTGGCCATTTCTTGGAATTCATAAATGCGATTACGCTGATCCTCCACACCTTGAATCAATTGATTTTTGATCAAATCATTCATAGGTTGTTTGGATTTGGCTTCAAAATCAGCAACCATTGTTTTGTATTTGGTTTCCATGTCCAACAACTGATCTTCGAATTGCTTTTTGAAAAGATTCAGATCTTCGTAGGCTGTTTTGTACTCTGGCATGTGCTCGATCAACTCTTGGCCATTGATGTGACCAATTTTTTGAGCGAAACTGAAAAGAGAGCATAAGCTGAATAGGACAGCCAAAAGGGAAACTTTTTTCATGAGATGGTATCTAAAAAATATTTATACGTGTTACTTGATTGAGATTAAAATAATATCCGTGCCAAAATTGGTGAATTTGGCTCATATCTCGTTATTTTTTTATTTCTGCCTTACCTTTTACAGGACCTTTTCCTTTGGTAGCGCGAGGATCAGCGAGTTCTTCCTCTTTATCGCCTTCTTCTTTATCACCCTCGCCGGATTTCTCGTCGTCTAGAATTTCTCCCGGTTTGAGCCCCATTTTCTTCAGAACTTGGTCGCTCAAGTCGCTTTTAGGATTGGTGTAAAGCAAGTTGCTGTGGTTGGCCTTGTCAAAAATCACCATCAGGGACTTTTGTTCAGCCACCTGCTGAATAGCCTCATAAATGCGATCTTGGATGGGTTTGATCAATTCTTCACGCTTTTTAAAAAGCTCTCCCTCCACACCGAACTTCTGCTTTTGCATGTCTTTGGCGTCGGCGCGTTTCATTTCAATATCGGATTCTCTCTTCTTTCTCATTTCGTCCGTCAACAAGATCTTTTCAGCTTGGTAGGCCTTTTCCATCTTTTCGATGCTCTCATATTTGGCCTCAATCTCTTTTTGCCATTGTGAGCTAAGCTTGTTTACTTCGTCTTGAGCTTGCTTGTAATCGGGAATGTGGCTCAAGATATACTTCGTATCTACATAGCCGAATTTCTGCGCATCTGCGCTGCAAACAGCACTCAATGAGAGTACCAAAATCCACAAAAGTTGTTTCATGTGATGTTCAGATTTATTTCAATGCCCAAGATGGTGAGCGCCCTAACAATGATTTTTTGTATGTTTTATTGTGCTACAGTTCACCTAGATTCATACCAATAGAGAAGTGGAATTGACCGTTGGTCATGGCTTTTCCAGGCACGTCATCCAAACGCCAACCGTAGTCAAAGCCCAGCAAACCAAACATAGGCAAAAAGATACGTACCCCCATACCACCAGAACGATAAAGATCGAATGGATTGAAGTTTCTTGCGCTATTATAAGTATTGGCTGCCTCCAAAAAGGTAAGCGCATAAATCGTGGCACTCGGGTTCGTGCTCAAAGGATAACGCAGCTCCGCGCCGTATTTAGCGATCCCCATAGCACCTGTGTTTTCGCCCAATGTGCCAGTCTTGCTTGAAGCTGTGAGCGACAAATCATCATAACCGCGCAAGTTTACAATTTCACGACCATCCAACAAGAAACCACTCAAGAAAACACCTCCCAAATAAAAGCGCTCAAATGGAGGTTGTCCCAAACTCTTATTGTAGGAGCTTAGAATACCTATACCGGCATTTGTAGCCAACACGAATTTCCGTTCCTTGTGTTTGTTCAGTGCGGTATACCAATGCGCCGTGAGCTTGTATTTGTGGTATTCAACCCACTTGAATCGCTCTTGATCGGTCATGTTTTCGTAATCATAAGTCCGATTTTGGAGTTTTTCGCCCAAATACTTATACGGCAAGGTCACCTTGGCGCTGAATGTGATTTTCGAACCCCAGGTTGGATAAATGGGGTCGGATTGGGAATTGCGTTCCAAATTGAAATTGAACGACATGTTATTCGAGTAACCTTTTTGGAAAGAGAAGAACGAACCCAAGCTATCCAAATCGAAATATTGATATGTCAGACCCACGTACAGTAGAAAATAGTCATCTGGACGCTTGAGGCGTTGACCAAAATTCACCGATCCACCGCTAATGGATAGCGAACGGCGTTCCAAACCAGTATCCACTTGCTTTTTACTTACCCCATTGGACTGCACGCTGCGGAAAGCAGAAAAACTCAAGGAATTTGGTTTTTTGCCGCCCAGCCAAGGCTCAGTAAAGCTCATGTTATAGCTTTGGAAGAACACCCCATTACTCTGTGCCTGAATGGAAAAACGTTGTCCATCGCCCGTGGGAAGTGGACTCCAAGCTCCTTTTTTGAAGAAGTTGCGCATTGAAAAATTGGTGAAACTCAAAGCCAACGAACCAACCACTCGATTGCCTCCCCAACCGCCGCTGAGCTGGATTTGATCATTTGGTTTTTCTTCCAATACATATTCCAAATCCACAGTTCCATTTCCTTCGTTTGGCATGGTTCGAACGTCAAATGCCTCCGGATTGAAATATCCCAAAGCGGCCAATTCACGCTGAGTTCGAATGATATCAGAGCGATTGAACAATTCACCAGGACGTGTCCGAATTTCGCGGAAGATCACATGGTCATTGGTTTTGGTATTCCCCACAATCGTGATTTTCCCTATTCGAAATTGACTGCCCTCATACATGCGAATCTCAATGTCAATGCTGTCGGGTTCTACCAAGGTTTCGATCGGGTCCACTCGGAAGCCCAAATAACCATCATCGGTATAAAGCGAAGAAACATCGCGTCCTTGTGGATTGAAGTTGAGGCGGGTGCTCAACAATTCAGCATTGTAAATGGCTCCTTTGCGGATATTCAATACGCTGTCGATCGCACTGCTACTATACTTCGTATTGCCGACATATGAGATATTGCGGAAATAAAAACGCTTGTCCTCCTCGATGTGCAAATCGATCATCAGCCGCTGCTTGTTGTCCACAGTAACAAGATAAATGGAATCACGCATGATTTTCGCATTGCGGAATCCTTCCTTGTTATACTTCGCCAAAATGTTTTGCTTGTCTTCTAAATAGTCTTCTTCAATGAATTTACTGCTTTTGAAAATACCATACCAGCGCTTGGCTTTGGTACCTTTCATGGCTCTGCGCACTTGGCGTTCGCTTACTATTGGCTTCGTTTTTTTGGTGCCAAAGGGCAAGGTGCGCTTTTGCTCTGTCAACAAACCAACGCCATGCAGTTTGATTTCTTCAATTTTGATACGTGTGCCACGATCCACGTTAAAAGCGAGTATGACACCATTGCTCATAAGGACATCAGGGGTTTCCACCACTTTGACGGAAGCGTTGTAAAAGCCTTTTTCTAAATAATATTCTTTGATGGTTGCAATGGCATTGTTGATGGTGTTTTGTGTCACCACGGTGCCTTGGCGAAGATCTATTTTTTCGCGCAGGTTGTCACCTTCCGATTTTTTGATGCCAGGCAATTCGAATTTTGCCAGTCGAGGAGCCTCTTTGATGGAAATGACAAGAAAAACATCGTCGCCGCGGTACTCGGCCACAGAGATATTGATATCGGTGAATAAGCGCTGTTTCCACAACTTACGAATAGCGTCCGTGATCTTATCACCAGGGATGATCACTTCCTGACCCTCTTGCAATCCGCTGAATAACTTGATGGCTTGCACATCGCTGAATGTGGCTCCTACGACACTGAGA
>JAIYCK010000287.1 GCA_027488055.1 Flavobacteriales bacterium
CATGCAGGTTCTGACTAGTTCAAAAAAAAACGAACGGACATTTCACAACCTCTAGAAATGCTTCTGGGATTAGTCTTTGAGCATTTTTTCCCATTTGCTAACCGCCACGGTGGCAATGGCATTGCCCACCACATTTGTAGCACTTCGGCCCATGTCCAGCACATGATCCACGCCCAATAACAAAAGCAGACCGGCTTCAGGTATACCGAATGTTGCGAGGGTGCCAGCGATTACGACCAACGAAGCGCGCGGCACACCAGCTATGCCCTTGCTAGTGACCATCAAGGTCAATAACATCAGCATTTGTTCTCCGATGGGCATATCGATGCCGTAACTCTGTGCGATGAAAAGACTGGCAAAGGTCATATACATCATGCTGCCATCGAGGTTGAAGCTATAGCCCAAAGGCAGAGTAAAGCTGACAATTTTATTGTTGCAACCAAATCGTTCCAACTCTTCCATGAGCTTCGGATAGGCTGATTCGCTTGAAGCCGTTGAGAATGCCAGAAGAAGCGGTTCTTTGATCCGAGAAAACAAGGTTTTGATTCGTCTTTTAATCAATAAATAACCAACTAGAAACAAGAAAACCCAAAGCAGCAATAGGCCCAAATAAAATTCTCCAATGAATAGAGCGTAAGTGCCGAGCACAGCTAGCCCTTTTTTGGCAACTACCGATGCCATTGCTGCGAATACTGCGAATGGAGCCAGGTACATGACCATACCAGTTATTTTGAGCATCACATGGCCTACAGCATCCAGTGCCTTAATGAGGACTTCTCCTGGCTTGCCTATGGCCGCTGTTGCAATACCGAATAACAATGAAAATACGACAATTTGCAGTATTTCATTTTTGGCCATCGACTCGAATGCGTTATGCGGCACGATATGGGTAATGAAACCTTTGAGAGTCATGGCGCCTTTATCTATACCGGATTCCATCAATGCGGAAGGCTTTTCCACATTCATCATCAGTCCGGGCTGAAATAGGTTGACCAAGACACAACCTAAAAGCAAAGAAATAAAAGAGGCCGAAATAAACCAAAGCATGGTCTTGCCACCGATTCGACCCACAGCGTTGAGATCTCCGAGTTTCGCCACACCAACTACCAAAGTAGAGAAAACCAAAGGTGCAATAATCATCTTGATCAGGCTGAGAAATATTTCTGTGAAAATGGAGATGTATTCCAAAACTTTTTTCAACGTTCCGTGCATGACCTCATCTTTCTCAGCCGCTTTAGCTAAACGCTCGTTGATAGGCTTCTGTTTTTTTTCGGCCATGATGTGCCCCGCTGCCTGCTCCCATTTGGACTTGGCAGATAAGGTACTGTCGGCCAGCGTGCGTTCTATCTTGGTTTTGAGTACAAGGTCTTGCGACATCGCAACCATTTCGGCCTCGATCCCGGTCAAGGCTTCCTCATAACTTTTGGCCTTTTGAGGCGGATACATTTGATTGAGAGCAGCACCAACCACAACACCTATTATCAAGGCGATGAAGATCCAAAGGGTAAGTTTATTTGATTTGGTCATAGGTCGTATTTGAGCGAGCAAGTTAGGCAAAATGGAGCACATTCAAATCCAACCTTGAAGGAACAAGGATTGCAGTACCTTTAGAAAAAATGAATCATGAGGGGCAGATGGACGAGCAGTGCACATATTCAATGGTCGCTGTGGAGTGTCATCGTTTGTTGGGTCATATTGTTTTTCTTCCGATTTCATCCCATTCACGATAAACCAATTTCTTGGGATGCCTTGGGTTACTACCTACCTCTTGCCTTCACCTGCATACATCATGATCCGCTGCTCACTGACAAGGCTTGGCTTGAAGAAAGAAATGCCCGAGATGATCTCACGGGCACACTCTACCAAATCACCATTTCCCCTGAGGGCAAAGACATGTATTTCTTTTTGTTCGGATGGAGTTATTGTTATGCCCCATTCTTTGGTATTGGTCACCTCGCGGCAATCGCGTTCGCCTATCCTGCCGATGGATTTAGCTGGCCCTACCAATTGGCGCTCACGGCTGGTGGGCTCATATACTTGGCCATAGGGCTGTTTTTTTGGCGAAAAATACTGCGTACCTATTTTGACGATCGAACTACAGCGATCACCATTTTTTGTATAGTTATAGGGACCAATTTTGTCAATCATCTTAGTATTGATAATCTATCCACCGTCAATTTGCTTTTCATGTGGATGGCAGTATTGATTTGGAATACCTCTGCATGGTACCGCACGGGCAAGGGGAAACACCTAGTTGGAATCCTATTTTCGTGGGGTATTATGACCTTGATCAAGCCAAGTGAAACCTTGGTATGTCTGATTCCTTTGTTGTGGAAAGCAGAATGGAATATGCCTGTTACGTGGCTTTCCGCTTTTCGACTCGCCTTTCGTACCCCCAAATACTTGGTCATTGGAATAGGGTGTGTGCTTTTGCTTCTGACTCCGCAAGTGACGTATTGGTATACCATGACGGGACAATTACTCTTTGATAGTTATCAGAACGCTGGAGTGGGGCTTGATTGGTTGCATCCACACTTTATGGATGTGCTTTTTAGCTATCGCAAAGGATGGTTTGTCTATACACCGATTATGATGTTCGCATGTATAGGATGGGTGTGGTTTCGGCGCAGCAATCCGATGGAGGGCAGTGCACTCATGTGGAGTTTTTTGGTATTTTTCTATGTGGTTGCCTCTTGGACCGAATGGTGGTATGGAGGTGGTTTTTCGCAGCGCACGTTGATCCCCAGCTATGTTATCTTGTCGCTGGGCTTCGCTGCTTTCGTGCGATTTGTATTCAATCGTGCCACATGGATACGTATAGCATTGGCATTCGTTTGTGTGTTGCTAATAGGACTCAACCAATTCCAGTGGTGGCAATTCAAAAAAGGGATCCTTGATCCGTATCGCACGACAGAACGTTATTTCAAAGCCGTTTGGCTAAAGACGGCAGCACCGCCCAATGGTGATCTACTCAAATTGGTTCAACGCAATTTCAATGACGAGTTGACATTTGATTCAGCTCATTATCGTTTGAAAACGATCCTCTACCCCACTCCACAGATGCAAATAGATACAGCGCTCTCGCAAGAGGAGTGGGCCTATGACATGAATATTCCTTTCAATGAACTCACGGATTCGGATCATCTTTGGTTGATGATCGATGCGGAGTTGGAGTGGGGTAGCTTCGCTACCGATTTGCCGCTTTTGGTGTTTTACGTCAAGCACAATGGAGTATATGGATACCGAGCAATGCCATTTCAACGCAACGATTCAAGTTCTTTCTCCACGAAAAGTTTTATCTATCTCACGCCAGAATTACGCGATCATAGAGATGTCATTGGTACCCATATCTGGAATCGTAGCAAAGTGCCTTTTAGGGTCAAGCAATGGCAATTGAAAGTATATGAGCCCATTGAATAGTTGAGAATATAAAATTTTGAAGAATCCAAGGGTTGGAAGTCACGCCGTTTTCAGTTACTTTTCACCACAGAACGAATGGCCCTATGACAATCAAAAAAATCAAAGCACTCATTATTGATGATGAAGAGTTTGCGCGAGAAAACCTGCGCATGATCATTGAGGACTACTGTCCAGATGTGGAGCTGATAGGTTGCGCTGCATCTGCAGAGCAGGCCAGAGCGCTGCTGCAGACCGAAACCCCCCATTTGATTTTTTTGGATATCATGATGCCTGGGGAAGATGGTTTTATGTTTCTCCAATCGCTTTCTGTTCGTAATTTTCATGTGGTATTTACCACGGCGTTCCGCGATTATGCGCTCAAGGCCATCAAGGAAAATGCCTTGGACTACTTGGAAAAACCGATCGACATTGAGGAACTGCAAAAGGTGGTGGTCCGAGTGCGTGAATTGGAGGAAAAAAAAACACCTCTCCTCACGGAAGATAGAGTGACACGCGTGCTAGAAAGTATTGCACTCAACAACACCGTAGAAAAAACTGTGGTGCCTACCAAAGATGGATTGGCGGTCCTAAAAAATACGGAAATTATCTATTTGGAGGCGGATGAGAACTATACCACCCTGTATGTATTAGGCGGCAAGAAATATGTGAGCAGCAAAGGAATCAAGGCATTTGAAGAAAAATTGGATTCTCAAATGTTCTTCAGGCTGCACAAATCATTTATCATCAATATTGCCCACCATCTCAAGGAGTTCAATCGCACCGAAGGCAATATGGCTATATTGAGCAACGGCGCGCAAGTACCAGTGAGTCGGCGCAAGTTGCAAGAATTTTTGGATCGATTAATTTCAGATCATTGAATAGATTAGGACAAATACGTGTGAGTATGAAAAACCGAATGAACATTCGGTTCATTTTGCTGATAGCCTTTTTGCGATGTGTACCAGCGTGCGCTCAACAATACAACTATTTGCATTATGGCCTCAAAGAAGGCTTGGTTCAATCACAAGTGAAAACGCTTTTTCAAGACAGCCAAGGGTTTTTATGGGCTGGAACGGTAGGTGGTGTATCCCGTTTTGATGGCAAGCAATTTAGAAACTATACGCGCCAAGAGGGTTTGCTAAGCAATCAGGTCAATGTCATTGTTGAAGATAAAATGGGCACCGTCATCATTGGTGGAAGTGGATGTATTTCTTTCATCGATGGATTGGGAGTGCGCAATGTAATTTTGCCTGCGCCATTGGAGGAGGCCACGGTCAATGCGTTGTTCAAACAGGGTGATACTTTATGGGTAGGCACAGAACGTGGCCTATGCTACATTCAAGGAGGGGTAGCCACCTTGTCCGAAACGTTGCTGCGTGAGGCACACATCAAGGCGATCGTTCCGGGTTCTACAGACCAAGCAATGCTGGTATTGACCAAGGAGAGTTTGTACAAATTGCAAAACAAGGACTTGGTCCTTCATTATGCACCCATGCTCAGTACCACTCAGTTTTTTGATATGGTGGAAGCACAGGACGGTGGGGTATGGCTTGCCACTAAGGGTGAGGGGTTGATCAAGCTGTCCAGTGATGGCACCAAAGCACAAAATTTTTTATCTCACTCGTCGCTTTTTACGACAAATATTACGTCGGTGGTGACCGAGGTAAATGGCAGTTTGTGGTTGTCCAGTCGCAATGGTTTTTTTCGATTCGATGGCGAACGATTTGAAGGGTATGATCAATCCAACGGTCTTGAGGTCACCGATGTCAGAGATCTCTTAGTAGACCGTGAGGGCAATTTGTGGATTGCAACCTATGGTGGGGGACTTTTGCGGTTGGCTTCTCGCGAGATGGTCAGTTATACCAAGAAGGACGGGCTTTTGGGCAATGCTGTCATGTCAGTTTTGGATGATGAGCAAGGAGGCTACTGGCTTAGCACCTTTGATGCGGGCCTGCATCGTTTGAGTGGCGATACCATTGTTTCGGTCGAGACAGGAGCTCGCAACTCGCGCACATGGTGTTCACTGAAAGATAGCAATGGACGATTTTGGTTTGGTACGAGCGATGGTTTGTTAATGAAATCAAGTGGTTGGAAGCTTTTCACAGAGGAACAGGGCCTCAATGATAATTTGGTGTTGTCCCTGCTGGAGGATCTTCAAGGACGTATTTGGATTGGCACATCCAAAGGAGTGTGTTGGATGAGCGATGGCATTGCAAAACAACTTGACTTACCGGGTGCGCCTGCCAAGCGTATACGCGGAATGGCCTTGGACAAAGCAGGCGACATTTGGATTGCGGCATTGGATGGGGTTTTCAAATTTTCGAACGGCACATTTACCCACTATGACATGCAGTCAGGATTGCCGGAATTGTCTACCTATTGCATCGCGATTGATCCCCACAACAGAGCGTGGGTAGGCACTGCTTTCGGTTTGTGCATGTGGACGGGCGATCGGTTCGAATCCCGATTGGTGTCAGAGGTCAATGGTGGCAATGTGATCAACTTTATACAATTTAATCGAGGCAAGGTGTGGCTTGGCACCAATGAGGGATTATTTATGACCAAGGTGCGCGATGCATTATCCATTGGATCATATGATTTTGACCATTTCGATTTGGATGATGGTTTGATCAGCAACGAGACGAATTTGAATAGCGCTTACACCGATCAAATGGGGAGACTTTGGTTTGGGACATCTGAAGGACTCATGCTCATGCCGTCGGATCTATTGGAACGACCAGCTAGCATGGCTCCAGGTTTGCACTTGTATGATTTGCAGATCAACTTGACCGCACAACAATGGGACGGATTCGGTCTAGAGCGCGACGATGTAACTGGACTGCCTATAGGGCTCCAATTGCAGCATTGGCAGAATGATCTTACTTTTTATTTTACAGGTGTTTCAATCACTTATCCAGCATCGGTCGAGTATCAATATATGCTGGAAGGATTGGATGAGGATTGGAAGCCAGTAACTCCCAATGCATTTGCAACCTACAGTGCATTGCCTCATCGCGACTACACTTTCGTGGTCAGGGCGAGGCACAAGGGAGGCGTATGGAGTGATCCTGTGCGCTACTCCTTTGGTGTAGCTGCGCCATTTTGGTTACGTGGATGGTTTATATGCCTTGAGATTGTGTTGATTGGAGGAGCGCTGACTTGGTTGATTTGGAATCGCAATCGATCGATTCGAGAGCGCCGAGAGCGCGAGCTATTTGAAATGAAAAATAGAATGTTGGCGTTGGAGCAACAATCGCTCAATAGCAGTATGAATAGACATTTCATTTTCAATGCACTTAATTCCATTCAGTATTATATCAATCGACAGGACCGACTGGCAGCCAATAAGTACCTCAGCGATTTTGCGCGGCTCATTCGTAAGAATTTGGACAGCAGTGAGGATAATCTTACAAGTCTAGGCGACGAAATTGAGCGTTTGGAAATTTATTTGCGTTTGGAACACATGCGGTTCAAAGATAAATTCGAGTATACGGTAGAGGTAGATCCAGCATTGTCGCGCGATCGCATCAAGGTACCCGCCATGTTGATCCAACCGTTTTTGGAGAATAGTATTTGGCACGGACTGTTACCCAAAGAAGATGGCGAAGTGGGTCGTCTAACGGTACATTTTTACCTCGAGCAGGGACATGTGGAACTTGAAATCATTGACAACGGAATAGGAATAGAAAGGAGTCTGCAGCGAAAAACGAGTGCTGACAATCACATCTCCAAAGGCATGGAGATCACTCAGAACCGCATAGACTTGATAAAAAAGACGACCGGAAAGACAATTGAACTTATTGGGCCTCAGGATATTATGGATAAAAACGGAAAGTCGAAAGGCACAATCGTGAAAATAAAATTATCTGAAGATTTTCACGAACTTTTTTGACCGAAGTGTTGTATAAATCAATAGATTACCTATATTTGTTAGACCATTATTGGATTTCAATGACCACTTGGATAAAAAACATATCTTGTTTCTTGGTACTCATCCTCGCTTTGGCTTCTTGCTCAAAGGAGGCGATGTGGACTGAATGCGACGATGAGTTGAAAATCCAACGCACCTTGGAATCAGAAGAGGAGGTGGGTATCCCTAGTTTAGTGGGATCTGGAGAGGGTGATACGGAAATAGAAGAAGATATTTCTGACGACGACGATGAAGAGGATGACGATGATTTAGAAGATATTTCTGACGATGACGATGAAGAAGATGACGATGAGGCGGAGTCGATCAAAGGAAAAAGATAGTTTTTCGAAACGATATTAAAAGGAGCAAAAAGCTCCTTTTTTTGTGCCCATTTGCGGGCTCATTACATTGTTTAGTTGGGGTCTTATCATACTATGCAAAGCAACGAAACGATGCCAATGCAAGGCATATGCAGGCATAATTTGCGTTCATTGGTATTGTCAAGGCGATGTGTCTTGACCATCTGGTCATCAGGCTAATTAGAGACAAGTAAAACAGCATGTCGGGATCGAATAAGCTCAAAAAAAAAGCCCCGCATAGCGGGGCTTTTAAAATTATTTAAATCGATGCACTCAAGGTCTTTGTAGTGCGTCTGGATAATCTATTTCTGAACGATGACCTGGTGGTATTCTACACCAGTCACAGCAGTCAAACGAACAATGTACTTACCAGCCGCAAGCGCCGAGATATCGATGTTGCGTGCAATGCCATTTTCGAAATTCAATTGCTTGCTCAATACCACACGGCCAATGTTGTCCAACAAGTCCATATTCACAACACCATTTGCGGCTTCATTGCTGATGTGGATGAATTCGCGTGCTGGGTTTGGATACACACTGAAAGCCAAGCTTTGTAGCTCGTCTACACCAGGATATACACAAGAACCGTCATCGATCGTGGCAGCTGCATTGTAGTTGATAGCCAATGGATCAGTACATCCATAGATACCACCAGCTGAACAATCATCAGACAATACGCTAGAGGTGAGGAAACAATCAAGGCTGTTTGAATTTACTGCAATCACAACTTGTGAATCATTGGAGAATGGACCCATGGTGAATGATCCTGGCAATGTCATCACCTGCTGTTGATTGTTCAGGTTGTTGGTGATCGTATAAGGAGCACCGTTACCCAAAGCAGCTACTTCTACATCTACATAGAAATTATCTAGGTCACCTTGTTGGCAGTGCACTTGATAGAACATGTTTGGATAGATGCAAGTATACACGCATGATCCATCATTGATGGTAGCAAGCGGGTTGAAGTTAAGAGCGTTTGCGTCGGTGCAACCTTCAATTTCTTCGTAAGAGCATGATCCATCATTGATGGTGGCCGAGCTGTCATAGTTAGTTGCGTTTGGATCCGTGCAGCCAGCGCAAGTGATGTATTCACATGAGCCATCATCAACTACAGCTGCCGCGCTATAGTTACAAGCATCTTGGTCCATGCAGCCTTCTGCTAGATTGTAGATACAAGAACCGTCATTGATTGTTGCCAACGGGTTGTAATTCAGAGCTGTGTTATCAGTGCAACCCAATACTTCCACAAGCTGGATACAGCCGTTGAAAGGAGGAAGTCCACCACCACAAACGTCGTATGGATCTACTGAAGGCGTGCCAGCGATATCACCACAATCATAGCCCCAAGTGCTGCAATTGAAGTTCACATATTGTCCAGCCCACTGATAAAAACCATTGTCTGCAAAATTGTCTCCCAACCAATCCGTTACACCGATACTGTGTTGAGTGCCATCACAATCGCAGATTTGAATTTCGTTGTTGCAATTACCAGAGTTGAATGCATAAAGGAATGAGGCTGCACCATCATTGGTGGTATAGTACATGACGTACTCCGTGTTAGGAGTCAGATTGAAAAGATCGCCCTGATCACCACTTCCGTAGCCATAGATTGACAAATCCAATGGTTCGAAAGCACCGCCATTGGTTGATAGATACAATGTTTCAACAGTGCAAGGTCCATCGAAATCAAATGTGTAACTCACATGTGGAGTCAAGACATTATTGTAAGAGGCGCAATCTTCCATCATCACAGTCATGGCAAGATTTTGACAAACGGTTTGCGGACCAGCGCAGAATTCAGCACTGTAACTATAGGTGAAATCAGCACCATTCGCAAAAATCACATATTGTCCACTTGTCCAATCCCATACTCCGAAAGTTCCATCGCTGAGGCAATCCAATGAGCTCATGCCATCACCAAATGAATCAGCTATTTCAAATGTGTAGCATCCTGCTGGCAAGCAAATACTTGTGGTATAGAATGTGTCATCTGTAGTGAAACTACCGGCTGGCAATGTCATTACGAGCGAATTGTTGGCATTGTAAACGTTCACAGAAGTTTCGAGAGGGAAACAGTCAGTGGTGACATCGATATCGATGTTGTAGCAAAGTTCATCCACACAACCATTTGCTGGAGGCAAGAAACCAGAGCAAACACCATATGGGTCGTAGAAAACATCACCCGCTAGTGCACCGTCACCGCAGTCAAAGCCCCATGTAGCACAATAGAAGTTGACAGGCAATGACAAGTCGCCATTCCAGTAATAAGTGCCATCGTCTTGCGCACCGTCACCGAGCCAAGCAGTGGCCTCAATTGGCAATTGAGTTCCTGCGCAGTCGCAAATGGTTTCACCGCTCAAACAAGCGTCCGTGATAAAGTTTGTGACCGGTGATTCTGTGCCGTCATCCAACACATAGAACACACTGTAAACCGCATCTTGTACGTTGAAATAAAGATCGATCATATCACCTGCACCAAAGCCATACGCAGTCAAGTCAAGGTAAGTATACGTGCCGCCATTGACGGAAGTATACACTCCTGCAACAGAGCAAGGACCGTTGTAATTGGCAATGATGGTTCCTGATGGTGTGAAGCTTCCACCTACGGTTTCGATACAACCGGTGTCGATATAGTTAATCGTTAAGTTGGTGCAGCTCACTGTTTGGCAGTTTCCAGAAACAAAAGCATAGCTGATAGATTCTGTACCGTCATTCAATACGTAGTAGTAGGTGTGAACGGTGTTGTCCTCATAGATCATCAATGGAATGGCATCACCGCTGAAGAACAAACCATCGAGTATGATTTCTGTCCAACCTGTAAGTGCAGTGTTGATCCAGATCGAGTATACGTTACAATCACCCGTATAGGTTGGGTAGAAGTCTACAAACTGAGCATCACCGCTGCAGCCCATGTCGAATGCATTGGACCCCGTGAAGGCACATGTATTGATGCAAGCGCCCGTGTTGTAGAACTGCACTGGAGCAACTGATCCGTCTGACAACACAATTTCAAATTGATATTGTGTATTCAACTCATAGAGGTAAAGGTTCATCATATCACCTGATGTGTAGCCCAATAAGCTTAGGTCGACATAATTCCAACCTGAATTGATGGTATACACCCATACGCCCTCTACAGAGCATGCACCTAAATAATCCACGTAAAGAGAAACCTCTTCGGCATCTGTCCAACATGTATAGAAATAGGCGTTTGTGTTGAATATCGAACAAGTCGCAGCACATGCCGTGTTTTGAGTAACGGTCAATACGCCATTGATTTGATTGGAAGCACATGGGTATGCATCGATCACAAGATCCAACGTTCCATCAAAGTTCGCAGTGAAATCCAAAGAGGATGCACCAGCAAAACTGCCGCATCCATCGTCGTCATACAATAAGAATGCGTTAGTCGCATTATCATAAATAGTAAGCTGAGAATCCCAAGTGGTACCGCACATGCTGACAGTGTAGTTTGCTCCGTTGCATACATCCATGGTGTATGAATCTCCTCCCCACACATTGGTCAAGGTATTGAAATCACCAACGAATGCCGTAGAAAGATCACCATAGTAGGTGTTGTCGTTCAAACAGCCGTCTGGGCAATCGCTCAATTGATAGATGGTCAAAATGCCATCGATAGAATTGCTTGCGCAATTGTATAGATCCACCAAAACGCGCACTGTTCCTGAGAATGTGGCTGTCCACTGCAATTCAGAGGCACTTTCTGTCAGTCCATCATCGCAGCCATCGTCGTCGTAACCTAGGTAGGTTCCAACGCCGTCGAATAGGGTAATTTGTGAATCCCAGTTGGTACCACATGTCGAGAAGAGATAGGTAGCGCCGCTGCATACCTCGAAATTGACATATTCGCCACCCCAAATGGAGGTTGTTTGAGCGAAATCTCCAGCTTGGCTGGTGACCATTGAGATGTTGTAAAGTGTATTGTTGTTGGTGCACTGTGCCTGCGCAATCTGAGGCAATAACCAACTCATACACATTACGAAACAGCCCAATAAGATTCCTTTAGTAGAATTAATTCTCATGGTTTAGTGTTTAATTGTTTGTGTTTCGAAAAAAGCACGCAAAACTAGGAGATATTCGCTTAAATTGCAATTTTGTGTGACCAAACTCAGTCATTTTGACTACCTAAAGTGTTAAATGCTCGATACATACGCAGTTTGGAAAATACACTTATGAATGCTCTTACGATTTGTGAATCATCGTTTTAGCGTGTTATTTTTGTGCGACCGTGAGGTGAATTAAACCATGAGATTATTTTTAATTATAATTGGAACACTTTGGTTATCAGCCCGCTGTTTGGGTCAACTTGGCCATGAATGGATCGATTATAATACTACCTATTGGCATTTTCCTGTCGTTCAGAAAGGATTGCATCGCATTTCATATGATGACTTGCTGCAAGCCGGAATGCCCGTCAGCAACATACATCCTGCACAGCTGAGACTCTATGCGAAAGGCAAGATGGTTTCATTGCATTTTATTGGGGATTCAGACGAGGTGTTGGAGCAGGGCGAATACTATTGTGCTTACCTCGATCGTCACAGGGGAGAAATGGAAACCGGCGCATATGGGCTTGAAGCTTATAGGCCTGATAATGAGTATAGCCTCTTCAATGATACGCTTCACCACTATTTGACCGTCACTCCTGATAACGGGATGCTCATGGCAGAAATAGCCATGCCTTTGGACACAAACCTTCCCATTCATACATCTGTGGGATATACGGTTCGCCATGCATTGCATGCTCGATATTATGCGGGACGTGCCGATAACAATGGCGTCTCATTGCCCACGTATGATGAAGGCGAGGGATGGTTTGACGAAGCCTTTGGAACTACAACCTACGAGGTAGACTTGCCTTTGACTCACCGCAGCAGTGCATTTAGCTCCGTCCATCTGCAATGGAAAGTAGCGGGGGTGAATTCTGCATTGGGGATTCCCAATCATCATTTACAAATGGGAGTGGGCACTGATTTTGAGCCTCTTTTTGACACGACGTTCACAGGACATAAGCTAATTCAGAAGCACCTTGAAGTGCTAATGGATTCGGAAGCAACCACGTTGAATGTGGGCTTCAAAGCAATCAACGATCTCGGGGTGAGTTCGGATTTGATGGCTCTTGGATCCATGCAATGTACTTACCAGCGATTGCCCATATTCAGTAACACAGCCCCGCATGAATTTATCGTACAAGCGATTGAAGGAACCTCTTGGACCAAATTACCTCTGTCGCTCCAAGGCTATGTCCAGCCCACCGTTTATCGCATATTGGGTGACCTTGTGCAGCATTTGCCTTTGGTGTTCAACGGAACGAATTGGGACGTTTATATTCCGTGGAGTGGCGAATTGCAGCAGCAACTGATCCTGGTAGACCAGAATGCACCATTGTCCATTGTACCGCCTACGCCATATACGATGATCGACTATGTCAGCTCAATGGAGGACAATCAATTGATTATTGTGACCCATCGCTCTTTGTGGAATGCTGCGCAGAACTATGCAGTGTTCAAACAAGCGAATGGTCATTCGGTTTTGGTATTGGATGCAGAGCAGCTTTATCATCAATACGGAGGAGGAGTCATGAAAAATCCTCTGGCCATTCGACGGTGCATGGAGCATGCCTTTTCTTCAGGCATTGCGCCAGGTCATTTGTTCATCATTGGAAAAAGCATTCATGAGTCGCCAGTGAGTGGTGAGGCGGGCGCTCGGAATACACCGACACTTTATGAGCGGAATTTGGTTCCCACGTGGGGCAATCCAGGAAGTGATGCATTGTATACTGCAGGACTCAATGGGACACTCTATGAGCCCGCGATTCCCACAGGCAGACTTGCAGCGGCCAATTCCGATGATGTATTGAATTATTTGAATAAGGTGGTGGAGCATTCCCTCCAACCACCTGCCATGTGGAAAAAGAATGTGATGCATTTTGGGGGAGGCAGTATTGCTTACGAACAAGAAATATTTCGGTCCTATCTCAATGCTTATAAATCAACTGCGGAGGGGCTGCAGTGGGGTGCAGAAGTACATGGTTTTTTTAAGAATACTTCGGAACCCATTCAACTTGATGTAAGCGACTCGATTCAGTTGTTGATCAACCAAGGTGTTTCTGTCATGACTTTTTTTGGCCATGCCAGCAGCACGGGATTTGACCAAAACATCGATGCACCAGAGAATTATAGCAATCAAGGCAAGTATCCTTTGTTGATAGGAAACTCATGTTATACTGGGAACATTCATTTGGCAGCAGCACAGAGCACGAGTGAACGTTTTGTCTTGGCTCCCAATCGAGGGGTCATTGGTTTTTTGGCCAAAGGCGATTTAGGTATTCCGACCTACTTGGACATCTACACAGCCAACTTTTATCGCCATTTATTTCAGGTGAGTTATGGCGCCAGCATTGGCACGTGTATGCAAAGGTCCATTGCTGACTTCCAAAGTGTTGGCGACTTTTATGAACAGAATGTGGCACAAACCTTCATGTTTCATGGCGATCCGAGCATCATACTTTTTCCCCATGCACTGCCCGATTTATCCATTGATATCGCCGACGTGATCCTGCCCAACAGCCCACTAGCGGCTTCGAATGAAACAGTTTTGGTGCGTGCTGTAGTGCATAATATTGGCAAGGCCACAAGTGAGAGCATCGAGGTCGTATTGCGACAACAAACCCCACTGGGCGTGGACACAGCCTATGTGGCTACATTGAATGGATTATTGCACAGCGACACCGTGCAATGGATCGTTGCTGGATTGGATGAAGTGGGAACACATCAATTCTCCGTTGAGGTAGATTATCCGGGCAATGCCATAGAGGAATTAGAGGAAGCGGCCAACAATGTGGCAAGTGGTATCCAACTCCAAGTGACTGACGGCGATATCCGACCAGTTTATCCATATCCTTTTGCAGTGATCGATGAGTCACAGCCCATTTTGCGGGCGAGCACTGGCTTTCCGTTAGAGCCTATGCGCAATTATCGTCTGCAAGTAGATACAACGGCGTCATTCGATTCACCACTCATGGCAGAACACGACATCGCCTCCGTTGGCGGAGTCATTGAGTGGCCATTGCCATTTGTATTGCAAGATAGCATGGTCGTCTTTTGGCGCTGCTCATCGATTGGCGGAGATTGGCGCTGGCGCACCGCATCTTTTCAGTATGTGAGCAACCAACGTGGCTGGGGTATGCAACACCGCGATCAATTCAAGTCTATCGCAGCCAATGGCGTGAACTACGATGCTCAAAGCATGAATTGGTCATTTGAAACCAGTTCCGTCAATTTGAAGTGCGAAGTATATGGCGCTGCGAATTCGTATTATGAGAATTTGGCAACGCGCTATCAATTGAATTTGGATGTCCAAGAGTATGGAGGCTATGGTTACTCCAGTCCAGCTCTGATGGTCGCCGTGTTGGACAGCGCCACGTTGCAACCATGGAAGAGTAATTATGCAGGTTTAGCCCCCGATTTCGATTTTGGTAATACACTGGCCAGTGCCAATGCCCGCTCAAGGCAAGAGAAGTATTTTATTTTTCAGCAGTCCGATCCTGTCCAAATGATTGGCCTTGCGAACATGCTCAACAATGAAATAGAGGATGGACATCACCTTTTGTTGTACACGTGGCAATATGCAATTCCTTCTGCTTGGCCAAATGAATTGACAGAGGCTTTCGACCTTTTGGGACTCAGCACGCTCACAGCTATGGCTGATAGTCTACCTTTTATTCAGTACATGCAAATGGGCCACTCGGAGAATATGGAGGGTGTCATTGGGCAAAATGCAGAGTCGTTTTTGCAGTTAGAAGTAGACTTAACAGGAGCTCAAGGATTCGGAATACTGACAACACCAATCATTGGCCCTGCAATGGCATGGGAAGAAACTGAATGGTTGTTCGGTCCTGCAGGGTTGGGAACCACAGACTCACAAATGATAGAAACCATCGGTTCAATTCCTGCAAATCCGACCACTTTGGATGCACAAATTGATCAATGGATCAATCCCGGAAATGACATAGGTGTGATTGATCCTATGGATTATTCTTTCGTTCAAATGCGAACCGTGCTTTCCGACAGTGCGGCAGGAACCGCTGCCCAATTGAAACGAATGCATGTGTGGTTTGATGAAGCGCCTGAGTTAGCATTGAAAGGTGAAGATGGATTCTATCGTTCTGCGGATACCATTGCTCAAGGCAATACGTGGAGCATGATGATGCCTGTGGGTAATATTGGACATGTACAAACGGATAGTGTAAGGGTTTTGTATTATGTTGTGGATTCCAAAGGAGGCATACATAAGTTACCATATGATCGGCAAGCACCAATGGAAGCAGGCGCATTGTTGCGCGACACCCTGCGCATAGCCACAGCGGACTTACCTGGATTGAATCGCTTGGTGATGATAGTGAATCCGCTTGACAGCAATACCATGCAGCAGGATCAAAAGGAGCAATTTTATTTCAATAATGTGCTGGAGCTGCCATTTTTTGTGCAAGCAGATAAGGTTCCACCCATCCTGGAAGTGACCGCCGACGGAAGGCATCTGCTGGACGGAGAAATCATTTCATCACGCCCCGAAATATTGATCAGTTTGCGGGATGAAAACCGATATATATGGATGAATGAACTATCGGATACTTCCAATTTTCGCATTTATTTGACCAATCCACTGCAAGAGGTCATGGTGCTTCGATTTGATGATCCAACGATAGAGGTTGCGCTTTCAAGTAACTCGAATGTGCCATTTCACATTTATTATAGGCCAACCTTCCTGAGGGACGGTATGTATGATTTGAGGGTACAGGCGAACGACAAAAGCGGCAATCAAAGCGGTGAATTGGATTATCGAATTCATTTTAAGGTGATCAATCAAGCCAGCATCAGTGCGATGATGAATTATCCCAATCCATTTAGCACGTCGACCCGTTTTGTTTTCACGATCACAGGGTCAGAGGTTCCAGATGATATCAAAATTCAAATCATGTCAATAGGAGGTGAGGTCGTACGTGAAATCATGAAAGACGAGCTCGGCCCTTTGCATATAGGTCGCAACATGACGGAATATGCTTGGGATGGTCGTGATGAATTTGGTGATCAATTGGCCAATGGGGTGTACTTCTATCGCACGGTTGTGCGTTATCAGAATGAAGATATGAAACACTTAGAAAGCGCTGCAGATGCATATTTCAAAGAAGGATTTGGCAAGATGTACTTGATGCGATGAAGGCATAAAAAAAGGATGGCTTTTGCCATCCTTTTTTATTATTTATGAATAGGAAATTTATTCCACAATCATCTTGATCGTCTGAATATTAGCACCATCCTTGACTTGGATGCAGTAAATACCTGCCTGCAAATCTTGATTTGGATGGATCATAGTTGACAATGAACCATCTACTTGATACGTCTGGTTCAGAACAATTTTTCCGAGAGCATCGATCATACACACATCAATTGCATTGCTTTTGACGTCGGATGCATTGAGAATAAATCCTTGACCGTTATTTGGGTTGGGATACACAGCTATGTGCTGATCATTGCCTTCCTCCATGCGGTGCTTAGCGGGATTAGATTGCGTGATGGCTTCTGTTGCTTCCAACACCGATCCCCCCACGAAAATGGTTTGAGCGGTTCCGAATACACCTTGGTTGACACCTCCGACACCGAAATTGGGACGAATACGCACGCTGTAATATGATTGCGGCTGAATACTTTGTCCGGCTGGTGATGTTGTGCCAGGCAATGTGAGCGAAATGATACGAGATGTATTGGTATATGTAAACGGAATACCAGCTGGTGTTGCATCGTTGCAGCCCACTATGGGAGTGAACTCGAAGGTATAGTTGGTGACACCGCAAACAAATGGATCAGTGCGCAAAAAAGAAGTAGGCAATAGTGTGGCAGGAGCGGAGCATCGCTGACCTGAACGCACTTGCAGATCACTGTGAGGAGCGATTTGAACAATGCAACCTGGATTTGAACCATAAACGATAATATCTACATCATCCCCAGCTGCATTTTGTAAGGTGTTGTAATTCGCATCGACGATTACATAATAGGAATTTCCCGGAACAAGTCCGAAAGCGTTGTTTCCAAGGCTCACGCTGCCAGTTGTGGTTAAAGTACCACCACCAATTGATCCAGGCGTTGGCGTGAATGTCACCGTATAAGAATTGGCACCCGTCCATTTTGGCTTGAAAGTGGAACAAATACTTAACGGCTGGCTCACGTTGGTTGGGCAGCCTGATCGTAGGAGTTGTTTGATGCAAACAGAAAATCCGCCACCCAGACCACTTGCAGCGCCGACAGAGACATAATATGTTTGGCCAGGCGTAAGACCATTGAAATTGAGTGTTTCAGTACCTTCGGTCGCAGAGCTTGCGTTTTCGGTGCCGCCAATAACTGGGCTGAATGTGGCATCAAGCAATTGGATCGCTCCATCCATATTGGTGTGGCTAAGTTGGATACTAACACTGGGTAAATCTGCCACAAAGCTATACCATACATCGGGTCCGATATAGGCATTGCTTTCGTTTGAGTTAGTCGCATTCGAACAGTTACCACTGTAGGTAGCACATTGTGGGTACCACGCATTGCCGCCAGGAACAAATGCTGCATTGGATGGTCCATCATTGGCTGGTGGACAAATACTACAAGAAGCATAACATACTACATTCAAGGTCATGTTTGCTGCAGCTAAAGTGAATGAACGATTGCCACTTGTGTTGCATCCGCCGGGTACAGTTTCATCTTGTCCCCATGCATTACCATTCACAAATTTGTAATAATATGTGGTGTTTTCAGGCATACTCAAAGTCACCGTATAAATACCATCGGCATTTCCATCCGACATGGCCGTTGTAGCCGGATTCCAATCTTGGAAGGAACCAGCTATGTGCACTCCTTGGGGAGAAACGGTTTGTCCAGACATATCTACTTGGAAGGTCACATCGTAATTCCCATTGGGACAGTCTGCGCACAGTCCAAAGCAGACTGTTGACAGAGAGACGTTCGATGTAGCCACAGCTCCTGAGCGGTTGGTGGAAGTAGCACATGCGCCAGGCACGGACTCAGCATTCGGCCAGTTATTTCCGTTGATGAATTTGTATTGGAAAGAAGTGTTTTCCGGGATACTTACCGTGACGGTATAGACACCATCGAGGTCAGGATCGGTCATAAGTGTAGTCGCAGGAAGCCATCCTTGGAAGCTGCCTGCTACGTGCACGCCATTTGGACTGACCGTTTGTTGACTCATATTGACGGCAAAAGTGACATCGTAATTGGCAGCTGGGCAAACAGTACAAAGTGCGTAACAAACCACAGGGATGGTCATATCGCTATTGCCCACTGTCACCGAACGATTGCCGCCAGAATTGCAGGCACCGGGCACAGTCTCAGCATTCGGCCATCCATTGCCGTTGATGTATTTGAACGGATAAGTTACTCCTTCGGCAAGAGGCAAGGTGATCGTATAAATACCATCGGCGTCAAGGTCGGTCATCTCCGTGGTGGCTGGATTCCAACCTTGGAAGGGACCGGCCAAATGCACCCCATTGCCGCTCACTGTGGAGCTGCTCATGTTGACTTGGAAGGTTACATTGCGGGTAGGAGGGCATGCGGCACATGCATTCCAACAAACCAAACCTACAGAGGCGTCTGCATTTCCAACCGAATAAACACGGTTGTTGCCATCACCACATGGAGCGCCAATGTTGCCTTCGTACGTAGCGCCATTCAAGAATTTGTAGGAGATGTTGGTGTTTTGAGCCACCGATGTAGTGTATGTATAAATGCCACCACCTGAATTGGTCATGGCGACGGGTGTGAAGCCATTGAAAGATCCGGCGATTTTTACAGTTCCTCCAACGAATTCTTGGCTCATATTTACTTCAAAGGTGATATTCACAGGAGGCAACGGGGTATTTACACTATAGGTGTAATTTCCACCTCCATTGCGGTGCTGATGGATGGCTACCTTATCCGCATCAGCAATGGTGGGATTGCTGACAGTTGTTGTAAACAGATAATATGACACTACAGCTCCCGCGCTTTGCGGAGGAATAGCCGCTGTACCTGTGGAGCCCACGAAACTTACTGGAACTAAAGAAGAGGACGAAAATCCATCGGTGGAATAACGGATGTATGCTAGTTCTTCTGGACTTGGAGCTGCGCTAGCTGTTACGGTCAACGTAACTGCGTCGGAACTTGTAATATTCCCATTGGTAGGAGAGCTGGAAATACCGCTAACCGTAATGGGTTGGGCCGATGTTTCCATGAAAATTAGCTGCGTATTGGTATAACCAATGTCTACCCAGTTCATTGTATACCATTTATTGTTGGCTATGGTTATTGTATGGTTGCCTCCGCCAAAAGAGCTCGTTTGCAATCCATTGAAGGCAATTGTTGCTCCTCCCCATCCATTGGCCCAATAGTTTGATGTAGGACCGCTAGAGAGTTTGAATTGGTAGGTGCCTCCAACCAAATTGCCGCCTGAGGCTGCTACACTGAACTGTGTTTGCCATTTGCGCGTGCCAAAGCCAGTTACGGCCAAAGTGCCACCAGCGCCTTGGTTGGGATTGCGCAATACAGGATTGGTTGGTGCATTGGTCCAGCTATCCCAGGCACCGGGCATATTCAATCCTTCGGGCTCATAAATTTGAGCGAAATACAGCGAGCTGATGGCCAATAGCCACGCCATGATCAAAAACTTTTTCATTGGTTTGTTTAGATTAAGGATAATTAAGGTTTGCCAAATCGATGACCTGCATACAATTAGGCACACGAATTTAACTAAGTGTATTATTGACACCTATCAAAGACGGCCTAATTTATGTATAATTATTGTAAGGCTAAGGTTATGGAATCAACCAAATAAGTGTGCCACCATTTCCTCGACCTTGCACACTTGGATGATTTGTATTTGACCACCAAGGTCTTCCAGTCCTTTGCTGTATCCAGAGACAAATATTTTGTGGAATCCGAGTTTCTTGGCTTCCTGAATGCGGCCATCTGTGCGGTGGACGGGCCTGATTTCTCCGCTTAATCCAACTTCCCCGGCGAAGGCTGTGAGCGGCGGTAAAGCAATGTCTTCATTGGAACTGAGAATGGCGGCAATCACGGCGAGATCCATGGCGGGGTCCTCAATGCGCATGCCTCCTGCTACATTCAAGAACACATCTTTGGATCCCAATCTGAAACCGCATCTTTTTTCTAGCACTGCCAAAAGCATATTGAGTCGGCGGATGTCGAATCCGGTGGTACTGCGTTGTGGGGTTCCATATACGGCGGTGCTGACCAAACTTTGGATTTCTAGTAAGATGGGTCGGACCCCTTCCATGCAAGCTCCAATGGCAGATCCACTGAGCTGTTCGTCGTGCTGATGGATGAAGAGATCGCTCGGATTATTGACCTCTTGCAGTCCAGCGTGCCGCATTTCGTAAATACCCAATTCATTGGTACTACCGAATCGGTTTTTTGGTGTCCTCAGCAAGCGGTAGATATGTTGACGATCTCCCTCAAAATGGAGAACCGTATCTACCATATGCTCCAATACTTTAGGTCCAGCGAGTGTCCCTTCCTTTGTGATATGCCCAATTAAAATCACAACGGTATTGGTCTCTTTGGCAAACTTCAACAATTGGCTAGCACATTCGCGAACCTGTCCTACGCTGCCAGGCGGGCTTTCGATGGTATCGGTGCTCAATGTTTGGATGGAGTCAATGATGACCAGAGAAGGTTGATGCTCGTGCAAGTGGAGCAAAATTGTTTCGAGCGATGTTTCCATGAGGACCAAGCATCGTGGGTTGGAATATCCGACGCGGTCTGCGCGCATTTTGATTTGCTCTGCGCTTTCTTCGCCGCTCACATACAGCACTGACATATTGAGTTGGCGTAAAGCCAATTGAATCATGAGCGTGGATTTCCCAATTCCAGGTTCGCCGCCGAACAGCAGTAAACTTCCTGGCACCAGTCCGCCACCAAGCACGCGATGTAATTCTTGATCGAGCACTTCCATCCGCGGTAGCATTTGAGACTCGAGGTCATGGATAGCTTTGGGAGTCGACTTTTTGCGTGCACCGCCAGAGGAGGTGGTTGGTTTTTGGATCACCTCTTCCACAAAACTATTCCATTCGCCACATGAGGGGCATTTTCCCAGATACTTTGCTGCCTGTGTTCCGCAGTTTTGGCAGAAGAATGCGGTTTTGATTTTGCTCATACTACTATCGGGTTGCTACTTACATCCGATGCAAACTTCTGCAATTCCTGAAAAAAAATGAGATCTATCTGCTAAGTGTTGACATTTTTATTCCGAACATTGCGCCTATGAATTCATTTGAGCAATTGAAAGAGGAAGCCGTCCGATTGGATGCAGCTGATACTTTGGCGCCCATGCGTGGGGAGTATTTGTTCCCACAGCACGATGGAAAGGATGTGTTGTACTTCACTGGCAATTCGCTCGGGCTGCAGCCGAAGGGGGTGAAACAGGCATTGCTTCAAGAATGCGATGACTGGGCGCGCTTTGGTGTCGAGGGCCATATGCTTGCGGAGCGTCCTTGGCTGAGTTACCACGAACAATTTGCAGCTCCATCAGCTAGGTTGGTGGGTGCATTGCCACATGAAGTGGTGGTAATGAATCAATTGACTGTCAATTTACATTTGTTACTCACTACTTTTTATCGTCCTGCAGGAAAACGCAATAAGATTCTCTTTGAACAAAAGCCATTTCCATCTGACCAATATGCTTTTGAGTCTCATGCACAGTTGCATGGCTTGGATCCAGCTGAAGTCTTAGTGGAGTTACCCTATTCAGAAGGACGTACCTATCATACCACGGAAGATATTGAGCGCGCTATCGAGGGCATGGGCGATGAATTGGCGCTGGTTTGTTTCGGTGGCGTCAATTATTTTACAGGTCAGTTGTTTGATATGCAACGTATCACAGCCGCCGCTCATGCAGTGGGTGCTTACGCGGGCTTTGATTTGGCTCATGCAGCAGGGAATGCCTTGCTTCATTTGCATGATTGGAAAGTAGATTTCGCTTGCTGGTGTAGCTATAAATATCTCAATAGTGGACCTGGTGGAGTGTCAGGCATTTATATTTACGAGGAGCATACCCGCAATGCAAGTCTACCGCGACTAGCAGGTTGGTGGGGTCACGACAAGGCCAGTCGTTTTCAAATGAAAAATGGCTTTGTGCCTATTCCAACCGCAGAATCATGGCAATTGAGCAATGCCCCCATCATGAGTATGGCGGTGCATCGCGTGGCTTTGGATCTGTTCGATCGCGTCGGTATGGCTGCACTTCGAGCAAAAAGCGAGCAACTCACGGACTTCCTCCAACGCGTCTTAATGACCGTAAGGACGGAGACCGGTTGGGCATTGGAGGTGCTGACTCCAAGCGATCCTGCCGCACGTGGATGTCAATTGAGTGTTGTCTTACCGGGCAAAGACCGGAGTTTTGTCAAAGTGCTGGCAGAGGCAGGCGTGGTAGTGGATTGGAGAGAACCCAATGTGATCCGCTTGGCTCCAGTGCCAATGTACAATCGCTTCATGGATGTTCTTGAGCTTGGACAGCTGTTGGCGAGGTTTGCCGAATAGCTTCTAGTTCAATCAACAGAAACACGGTACACATCGGTTGAATTGCGAGGGATATTCCTCACTTCAAAACCACCTTCCTGAGGAATATCTTCGATCAAATCGAATTGACGCACGCTTTTGGGCAGTGGAGTAAAAATGAGCGTAAAAACATGTTTTGTATTGGGCGGAATCATGAGCCATTGCGGGTACATGGAAATTCCTTCGGCATGCACCAAGGTGGCCTTCTGTGAGGTGCCCGCTGCTTTGAGATAGGTCGTTTTCCAAATACGAATGAGGCCACCTTCACTGTTTGAGCGATAGCTGCAGTGCACGATGATCTGTCCTTCTTGCGCTGGTTCAAGGCGCACATCAATGATGGGTTTATGAAGTATTTCCGTTGCAGACATAGAAGTTAATGGGCGACAATAAATGGTATTATGTGCTTCTTGACTCGAACATGCGAATAAAAAGGCCATCCCGAGGGATGGCCTTTTTCATTTACCAAATGGTTATTTGGTTATTGTTTTGCTACCATGGTTGTGGAGCGATTCGTGCCGTCAGTTAATACTACAGTGTAGTATCCATTCGCCAATGGAGCGAAATCAAGCACAACAGTGTTGCTGCCTTCGATGGCGGCATAGTTGTGGCTCATGATCAAGCGTCCAGTTACATCCATGATTTGGATGGTGGTGTTAGCGTTTTCTGCAGTGTTGAATTTCACATTCAGTTTGTCAGAAGTTGGATTCGGATAAGCTGAAGTAATTGCAATCGCCTGCACCTCTTCGATGGCCATTGGCTCAACGATTGCTTCTTCGCTTTCACGGAATGCGATTGAGCTGATACTTGCGCGGAAAGTGTAACACAAAGAGGCATTGAATGCACCGTTGTAACCATACACTTGGATTTTGTATGTACCAACGGTTGTTGTGTTGAAGATGATCACTTCACTAGTGGTGCCTGAATTTTGAGAAATTCCAATTTGGGTGCCACTTGGGTTATACAATCTCACATCATAATCAGCGGGCAAACCGGTGATATCGATGCGGATATTGCGATTTGCAGTTGTATTGGCAAACTTGAACCAATCTTTGTCTGTCGAGGAACTGATTCGTGCAGTGAGATTCGTATTTACCGCAATTGTTTTTGCAGTACCAGTGGTATTGTTGTTCTCGTAATTATCCGTGCAAGTAGTTGAACTGGTTGTAGAGAAGGTTGTCACTGCAGTGTTAGCGCTAGTGCCCGCGCTGCAAACCGTTTGAACACGTGTGTTGTAAGATGTACCTGCTGTCAAGCCAGTCAATACGAAGGAAGTGCTTGTAGTGCTAACCGTTGTGTAAGTCGCAGCAGAAGCTAATTTGTATTGGAAGTTGTAGCTGATCGCGCCGCTAGCTGCAGTCCATGACACAGTTGCACCGGTCTGAGTAATTGCAGATACGCTTGGAGTTCCAGGTGCATTGCAAGTCACTGCGCTTGTAGTGCTGAAAGTACCGGTAGCAGAGAACACGCTTGTGCCAGAGCTACACACTGTTTGAACTTGCACATTGTATGATGTGCCAGCAGTTAGACCAGTTAATCCAAACGACGTAGAAGTGGTGTTAACAGAAGTCCAAGTGGTTGCAGTCGACAACTTATATTCGAAGTTGTAGCTCAAAGCGTTTGCAGCTGCAGTCCAGCTGATAGTCGCTGAGTTTTGTGTAATAGCAGAAGCTGCAGGTGTACCAGGAGCATTGCAAAGATTAGGATTTGGTGCTCCGCAACCGTTGCTAGTCAAGAGACCTGCACGGAATCCACCAGAAGCAAACAAAGCTTGCATGCGGGAAGCTTGGCCTGTAGAGAACATGTACATACATGCATCGTCTGTGTAGTCCATGTAGTTCATGAACATATCACCATTCGGGCCATTAGAGCAACTCACTTGAGGGAAAACAGGGCAGCCATAGTTTTCGTCAGCTTGGTTAGGCGTGTCGCTAACGCTATCCGTACCTGTGCAGCCGGTGCCATCGTCACCCCAAATGTGGTAAAGATTCAACCAGTGACCCACTTCGTGCGTAGCAGTGCGACCTTTGTTGAAAGGAGCAGTGGCAGTGCCAGTCGTACCGTAGTATTGATAGTCAATTACAACGCCATCTGTGCTTGCGCTGCCGCCAGGAAACTGAGCGTAGCCCAAGATTCCGCCAGAGATATCACAAACCCAAATATTGAGATACTTGGTTGCATCCCAAGCATTTTTACCACCTGATGTGCTGAACTTTACACCGTCATTGGTGCTGAAAGAAGTGGCTGTGGTAGAGGTACGAGTGATACCAGTAGTAGTCGCTCCATTTGGATCTGTAGAGGCCAAGCAAAACTCGATGTTTGCATCTGCAGCTAGTCCTGAGAAAGCAGCAGGTACGTTCGCCGCATCGCTGTTGAGCTTGCGGAAGTCAGCATTCAAGACATTAATTTGAGATAGGACTTGAGCATCGCTGATGTTTTCAGCGGTAGTGTTGTACACCACGTGAACGACAACTGGGATGGTCACCAACGCACGGTCTCCACCGTTGTTGCGTGTCCATTCTTCTGTAAAAGCTTCGATTTGCTGACGCTTTTCGATCACTTGTGGGTCTGTTGACATCTGCTGAAGATGTTCCATCGAACCACAATTTCTTTGCGCATTGGCAAAAGTCACAGCCATTGCAATGGCAGCTACCATTGTAAAAATTTTCTTCATTCGTAAAATTTGTTGTTGGTTACTCTCTGATTAGAAAACAAAAGTAAGGATGAAATGCAATTTTGGGCTATTGTGTTGTAAAACAAATGATTTGCTCCAAAAATTGGAATTCACCACGAGATTAAAAAGTTCAAAATCAAAATAGTGTGTTTTTCTCCCTTTTGAAAGTTTTTCAACTTTTATTCCAAGCGAGTGGATTTTAAGGCCTTTTTTTGGTTTTCGGATACCATCGCACAAAAAGTCTCAGGATTGAGCCGCTTATCCGACGTGCTCAAAAGGCTTGGATACTTCGATAAGGAATGCTGCTGTAATAAGAAACTTTGGCGCTTAGAATCGTCGAGGCGGTGTGCCATCGTTTTTTTTAAGCCTTTTGTAAAGAGCAAGGCCCGCAAATAGTGCGAATGGAAAGATCAACACGATCCATATTCCCAGTAAACGAAGTGACATGTAAGAGAGTCCAATGAAACCTACGAGTGCCGCAATGATCAGTACAGACTTATTGAGCCCCACATTTTTTTTCGATTCGAAAAATAGGATGGCCACCGGCACGATGGCCAATATTCCAAAAATGGTGAGGAATATATCAGAGGCGCTCATGCAGTTGGTGTATTTATTACATCAATCCATCCCTCATGGGAAAAGAAAGGATTAAATAGTCATAATGTCTTTGTCCTTGATTGCTACCACTTCATCCACGCGCTTATTGAATCGATCGGTCAATTCTTGGATTTTGGTTTCTCCCATTTTGGCTTCATCCTCTGGAAGACCATCTTTCTGTGATTGCTTCACAAATTCCATGGCGTCTTTGCGTGCGTTGCGGATACCAACTTTGGCGTGTTCGCCTTCGCTGTGAGCCTTTTTGCTCAGGTCGCGGCGGCGTTCTTCTGTCAGCATGGGCACGGAAATGATAATCAGGTCCCCATTGTTTTGGGGATTTAATCCCAGATTGGCTTCCATGATGGCTTTGGAAATGGGCTCGAGCATGTTCTTCTCCCATGCTTGAACGGTAATCGTGCGCGCATCAGGGGTGCTCACATTGGCCACATTTTTCATGGGAGTCATGGTGCCGTAGTAATCAACTTTCACAGCATCTAGCATGGATGGCGTGGCCTTACCAGCTCTGATTTTTGTCAATTCAAATTCCAAGTGTTCAATGGTTTTTTCCATTGCTTCTGAGGCTTCTGATAGCGCCATTTGTATTTCTTCTGACATACGCTTATTTCGTAATTAATGCGACAAATATAGATTGTAGTTAGAAAGTCACCAAAGTGCCGACTTCCTCGCCTTTCACAAGTTTCATGAGATTGCCTTCCTTGTTCATATCGAAAACGATGATAGGTAGTTTGTTTTCGTTGCAAAGAGTGAAAGCGGTCATATCCATGACGTTCAAGCCCTTTTCATATACTTCGTTGAAAGTGACTTTGTCGTATTTGGTGGCCGTAGGATCTTTTTCAGGGTCGGCTGTATAAATTCCATCCACCCTCGTTCCTTTGAGGATCACGTCAGCGTCAATTTCGATGGCACGCAAGGAAGCAGCTGTATCTGTGGTAAAGAAAGGATTGCCTGTACCAGCTCCAAAGATTACTACACGTCCTTTTTCCAAGTGACGCACTGCTCTGCGTTTTATAAAAGGCTCGGCAATGCTTTTCATTTCGATGGCTGACTGCAAACGCGTTTGGATACCGATGCTTTCGAGAGCGGACTGCAAAGCCATGCTGTTGATCATGGTAGCTAGCATTCCCATGTAGTCACCTTGTGTGCGCTCCATTCCGCCTTGTTCGGCCTGAACACCTCTGAAAATATTGCCACCGCCGACTACAATCGCAATTTGAACACCCGACGCCAAGGCTTCTTGGATTTGTTGGGCATATTGCATCAACCGGTTGTTGTCGATACCAAATTGTTTGTCGCCCATGAGCGATTCACCGCTAAGTTTAAGGAGGATTCTATTGTACTTCATATTGGGGGCCAAAGGTAGTCGGTGGAGTTGAAAAATGAGAGGAGCGACTTAAATTCTGGCGTAAAACTTTTTCCTGTCTCATTTCATCTGCGTGCGCAGGCCAAAAGTCAGGCAATGGCGCAAAGGAGGCAAATGAAGGCCCTATTCGGTATTACTTTCGCAGACTTATTGAAGATAATATAAAATAGAAGAAATGAGTTTGAGAAGAGTACGCGTGCGTTTTGCGCCAAGTCCGACAGGTCCATTGCATATGGGTGGGGTGCGCACCGCCTTGTATAGTTATTTATTTGCGAAGAAACATGGAGGTGATTTTTTGCTGAGAATTGAGGATACGGACCAAACACGTTTTGTGCCTGGTGCCGAACAATATATTATTGATAGTTTGAAGTGGTGTGGCATCGCACCCAACGAAGGAGTGGGTTTCGGAGACGGTCCTCATGCGCCTTACCGTCAGAGCGAGCGCAAACCAATGTACAGGCAATATGCCGAGCAGTTGGTGCGCGATGGATACGCTTATTTGGCTTTTGATACCGCAGAGGAAATGGATGCGCTGCGCAAAGTGGCAGAGGCCAACAAGCAAACCTTTGCTTACGATTCATCCTCTCGACTGCATCTTCGCAATTCACTCACCATGACACAGGAGGCTGTGGAGGCTGCGATTGCGGCGGGTGAGAACTATGTTATTCGACTCAAAGTACCTCGCGATGAAGAAATTCGCTTTACGGACTTGATTCGAGGTGAAGTGAAGTTCAATTCGAATGTGGTAGACGACAAAGTCCTTTTGAAAGGAGATGGCATGCCAACATACCATTTGGCGCATATCGTAGATGATTATCTGATGGAAATCACTCATGCGATCCGTGGCGAGGAATGGTTGCCCAGCGCGCCTGGCCATATACTCACCTATCGCTATTTGGGTTGGGAAGATCAAATGCCGGCCTACGCCCATTTGCCCTTGTTACTCAAGCCTGATGGAAATGGCAAACTCAGTAAGCGTGATGGCGATCGTCTGGGTTTCCCAGTGTTTCCGATGGATTGGAGCGATCCTTCCAGCGGTGAATTAAGCAGTGGATACAAGGAGCGGGGCTATTTGCCAGAAGCATTTGTGAATATGCTTGCATTTTTGGGATGGAATCCAGGCACAGAGCAAGAAATATTCAGCTTAGAAGAATTGGCAGCAGCGTTTCACATTGAGCAAGTGCAACACGCGGGTGCCAAATTTGATCCTGAAAAAGCCAAGTGGTTCAATGAACAGCATCTTCGTCAGCTTGATGCCGGGATCATTGCCCATTCATTGCGGGCGCAAGTTGCTGAGCAATTTGGATTGTCTGCTGATGATGCCAAATTAAGCGATGCATATTTGACCAAAGCGGTTGAATTGTTGAAACCTCGTGTTCAATTTGAAAATGAGATGCCCCGTGTCGGCTCATATTTATTTGAGGCTCCCAAGGAGTTCGATCAGGCTGTGATAGACAAAAAATGGAAGCCTGACTATATTCCTTTTTTTGAAGCCTTGAAAGACACATTTGCTGCGGCAAGCGCGCAAGACGAAGCAAGTATCAAATTGCAGTTTGAAGAAACATGCGCCGCCCACCATTTGAAGCCTGGAGAGGTATTGCAGTTATTGCGCATCTTTGTAAGCGGTCAATCAGGAGGTGTAGATTTATTTGGGATGTTGGCCTTATTGGGCGCAAGCGAATGCGCAAATCGCCTGACTGCAGCGATGGAACATGCAGTCAAAAAAGCATAACGAACGACGAAAATGAGCATAGAAAAAGCCCCTAATTTTTTAGAAGATATTATTGCAGAGGACGTGCGACTCGGCAAGAACGATGGACGCGTATTGACACGCTTTCCACCGGAGCCCAATGGCTATTTACATTTGGGACATGCCACAAGTATTTGTCTCAACTTTGGATTGGGTCAAAAATTCAATGGACAAACCAATTTGCGCTTTGACGATACCAACCCCGTGACCGAGGACACAGAGTATGTAGAAAGTATACAGCGCGACATCCAGTGGTTGGGATTTCAATGGGGGAATTTATTTTATGCATCTGATTATTTCGAACAGATGTATGCATTCGCAGTGACCTTGATCAAAAAAGGGTTGGCTTATGTGGAGGATTGCAGTGCCGAGGAAATTGCGGCGATGAAAGGAACCCCCACAGAGCCCGGTAAGGCCTCGCCTAGCCGCAATCGCTCAGTGGAAGAGAATTTGGAACTTTTCGAGGCGATGCGTGCCGGGAAGTTCAAAGAGGGAGAAAAGACATTGCGCGCCAAGATTGACTTGGCATCGCCCAATATGCACTTGCGAGATCCGTTGATGTATCGCATCAAGTTTGCACATCATCATCGCACAGGAGACAAATGGTGCATTTATCCGATGTATGATTTTGCACATGGTCAAAGCGATTCGATCGAGCAAATCACTCATTCGATTTGCACTTTGGAATTTGAGGTCCACAAACCGTTGTACAATTGGTTTATCGAGCAATTGGGGATCTTCCCTAGTCAGCAATATGAATTTGCGCGACGCAACATCAACTATACAGTGATGAGCAAGCGCAAGCTCATGCAATTGGTGAATGAAGGTCATGTCAACGGGTGGGATGATCCGCGCATGCCGACAATCAGTGGTATTCGTCGACGTGGCTATACTGCTGCGAGTATTCGTCATTTTTGTGAACTCACAGGCATCTCAAGGCGCGAAAATGTCATCGATGTGAGCTTGCTCGAATATTGCATCCGCGAGGAGTTGAATAAAACAGCCACGCGGCGCATGGCGGTGATCAATCCGGTGAAGCTCATTATTGACAACTACGAAGAAGGGAAAGTAGAAATGTTGACGGGCGAGAACAATCCTGAAGTGGAAGGCGGTGGTGGCACACGTGAGATACCATTTTCACGCGAACTTTGGATTGAGCGCGAAGATTTCATGGAAGAACCACCTAAGAAATTTTTCCGACTTGGCCCTGGCTTGACAGTGCGCCTGAAACACGCCTACATTATAAAATGCGAATCATTTGTGAAGAATGAGGCGGGCGAGGTGTCCGAGATCCATTGCACCTATTTTCCAGAAAGCCGCAGCGGACAAGATACCAGTGGCATTCAGGTCAAAGGAACCATGCATTTCGTGAGTGCATTGCATGCATTGCCTGTGCAGGTTAATCTTTATGATCGATTGTTCAAGGTAGAAAATCCATCAGCAGAGGAAGGAGATTTCAAGTCATATATCAACGAGCAAAGTTTGACAGTCGTTCAAAATGCGTATGTGGAGCCTGCTTTGCGTGATGCCGATCCAGAGGAGAAGTTTCAGTTCATTCGTTTGGGCTATTTCTGCTTTGATCAGGATAGTAAGCGCGATCAAATGATCTTCAACCGCACCGTAACTTTGAAAGATACTTGGGCGAAGGAGGCAGGGAAATGAGTGATGTTCGTTCATAAGTTGTCTCGCTGTTTAAGTGCAGATTTGGATTTGCTTGACCATTCACCTCTTTGCATTTGACTTGGAGGGTATTGCCAAAAGCACCAAAGGGTGACTTGTTTCAAAGTTGAGTATTGGGCACTTAAGTTGGTAGGTTTGGAATGTGTTCAAGGTTGTTGTGGATTGAAAAAATGGGTATTTATTTATCTCATTTCCATTGAAATAATTCAATTGAGGGGGCATTAGTAATATCAAGTTGGAGGCCGTACATTTGCACCATGAGAAGCATTGTCACATTGAGTGAGTTCATCATGGAGCGCCAAGCGGATTTTCCTTATGCTTCAGGCGATCTGTCGCGCTTGTTAGCGGACATTGGTGTCGCGGCCAAAATCATCAACCATCAGGTCAACAAGGCTGGATTGCAAGATATTTTGGGAGCGGAAGGCACAAGCAATGTCCAAGGAGAAGAACAAATGAAGTTGGATGTGATCAGCGACAAAGCCCTTTTCAATGCGGTACGCTGGGGCGGTCAGGTGTGTGGAGCAGCCAGCGAAGAAAACGAGCGCTATCATGCCTTTGACAATGAGATATCTCGCAAATCGAAATATGTCATCTTGTTTGACCCTCTCGATGGTTCAAGCAACATCGATGTCAATGTAAGTATCGGCACCATATTCAGTATTTTTCGTCGCAAAAGCAGTGTAGGCGACCTAGCCAACGTCAATGATTTTTTGCAAAAGGGAAGCGAGCAAGTAGCAGCGGGTTATGTAATCTACGGCTCAAGCACCATGCTGGTTTATACCACAGGTCATGGTGTCAATGGTTTCACATTGGAACCGAGCATCGGAGAATTTTGTCTCTCGCATGAGGACATGAAAATTCCAGAAGAAGGTACGATCTATTCAATCAATGAAGGAAATATTCGCACTTGCAGTGAGGCGGTCCAGGAATATGTAGCTTGGTGCCAAGCGAGTGATAAGAAAACAAAAAGACCCTACACGGCCAGGTATATTGGCTCACTTGTGGCCGATGTTCATCGCAATTTGATCAAGGGTGGTATCTATATGTATCCAGGCACTACTAAAAATCCAGAAGGCAAATTGCGCATGCAATATGAGTGCAATCCTCTGGCGTTTATTGTAGAGCAAGCTGGCGGCAAGGCGAGCGATGGTGCACAGCGCATTATGGACATTCAACCGCGCGAATTGCACATGCGTTCTCCTCTTTTCATCGGCAGCAAGCACATGGTAGAGCGCATAGAATCATTGTTGGCTAAAGAACAAATCAAAGTACAATAAATAGGCGTGTCGGACAGCATCGTAATCATACCTACCTACAACGAAATCGAGAACATCGAACGCATGCTTCGCAAAGTGTTTTCGTTGCCGAAGTCATTTCATGTGTTAATCGTGGATGATGGCTCACCAGATGGTACAGCGGATAAGGTCAAAGAACTTCAGAAGGAATTTGGTGACGCATTGCATTTGCATCAGCGCTCAGGTAAATTGGGTTTGGGGACCGCTTACATAGCCGGTTTCAAATGGGCCTTGGCACGTTCCTATGCGTATGTGTTTGAAATGGATTGTGATTTCTCTCACAATCCCGATGATTTGGTGCGCCTATATGATGGCTGCGCAGTTAGTGGCGGTGATATGAGTGTGGGATCTCGATATGTGAAAGGAGGCGGAGTGAAGAATTGGCCAATGAAACGACTGGCCATGAGTTTTGGTGCGAGCTTGTACGTGAATACTTTATTGTGGTTGGGCGTGCGAGATAGCACGGCAGGATTTGTGTGTTATACCCGTAAAGTCTTACAGACTATCGATTTGGACAGTATTCAGTTTATTGGATATGCCTTCCAGATCGAGATGAAATACAACGCGAAGCAACTAGGTTTTCGTATCGTGGAGGTTCCTATCACTTTCATTGATCGGGAGCTTGGCACAAGTAAGATGAGCATGAACATTTTCAATGAAGCGGTCATTGGGGTGTTGCGTATGCGCTTCACTCGTGTGAGTCGCAGAAATCAATCTAAATAGTACAGCTGCAATGAGCAATAGTTATCAGATTCTTCATGGACAAATCGTAAATGAAGGCCAGATCGTGTACCGTGATCTTTTGATTGTGGATGGTTTTATCGATCGAATCGCTTTGCCAGGAGAGCTTGGCAACTTGCCGGATTTTCCGATCATCGATGCAACAGGCTTACACATCCTTCCTGGTCTTATCGATGATCAAGTTCATTTTAGGGAACCAGGCCTCACGCACAAAGGCGAGATAGCCACGGAAGCGGCCGCGGCAGTGGCTGGAGGTATTACCTCTTATATGGAAATGCCGAACACGTCACCACCTGCAACGACCATCGAATTGTTGGAAGCGAAGTATCAACGTGCGTCGGAGGTATCGCTTGCGAACTATAGTTTTTTCATGGGAACTACCAACGGCAATGTATCGGAATTGCTCAAGGTGAATCCGCTCGAAGTCTGCGGAATAAAAATATTTTTGGGCAGTAGCACGGGCGACATGCTTGTGGACGAAGAAGCGGCGCTAGATGAGATATTCAGCAAGGTGAAAATGCTCATCGCACTGCACTGCGAGGATGATCCAATGATCAAACAAAATTTACTAGCAGCACAAGCAACTTATGGGGATGATATACCAGTGACGGAACATGGACGAATACGCAGTGCAGAGGCTTGTTATAGCTCCTCATCCAAAGCTGTAGCGAGGGCCAAGAAATTTGGGACGAGGCTTCATATTCTCCATATCAGCACAGCCATTGAGTTGGAATTGTTTGATGCCAATACACCATTGGAAGAGAAGCAGATCACCTCTGAGGCATGTACCCATCATCTGTGGTTTACGGATGCCGATTATGCCACCAAGGGGAACTTGATCAAGTGGAATCCTGCAGTCAAAACCGAGCACGACCGAATGAATATTCGGCAGGCAGTGATTGATGGTCGAATTGATGTGTTGGCCACCGACCATGCGCCCCATACATTGGAAGAAAAATCTCAGCCCTATAGTAAGGCCCCAAGCGGCGGGCCATTGGTTCAGCATAATTTGCTAGCTTTATTGGATCTATTCCACCAAGGGGTATTCAGTTTGGAATTGATCGTTCAGAAAGCCTGTCACAATGTGGCGGTACTCTTCCAGATCGACCGCAGAGGCTATATACGTAAAGGCTACCATGCCGACTTGGTATTGGTCAATCTACAGCAGCCATATCAAGTCACCAAAGAGTCCATTTTGTCTAAATGTGGTTGGTCTCCTTTCGAGGGTCACACCTTCCAGTCAAGTGTGTCATATACATTGGTCAATGGCGTCCTTGTGTACAATCAAGGCGTATTGAATACCGGCATCAAAGGCCAGCGATTGCAATTCAACAGATGAGGAGAGCGTTCACATATGGATGGATCTGCCTCTTGTTCATCGTTGCATGCCAAGAGGCAGCAGCTCCGCAAGTTTTAGAAAGTCAGAAAATGATCGATATTTTGACCGAAATCCGCATTCTAGAGGGCTCATATTCTGCAGTTGTAGGCAAGCCGGATACCCTGAAATCGTATATGTCAAAATATTATCAGTTGATTTTTGATCAATATCAAGTAAGTCCCGATTTTTATTACCAATCATACGATTATTACATGGCGCATCCCGAGCAGATGGAGTGGATTGAAGACAGCGTGATCAATCGAATTTCGGATCGTTTGAATCGCTTACAACACCCTTGAAGGCTGGCGGCTATCAAAGTATTTTGCGGCAAACAAGATTTCTGGTTCCAAATCCCACGTGCGATTTGGCATAGCAGACATTAATTTTTGATTGTCGTAATAGAATTGAATCGATGCATTTTTCACCGTTTCGCGGGTAATGAGTGCTTTTTTTCCGGAAAGTAGTTCTTTCAGCCATTCGGCTATTCGGGCGATCTGCATGAGCATTGGACTTGCTAGTTTATTAGGGGCTGGACAGCCCAGTGCAGCCGCTACGTGTTGAAAAAGCCATTGCATACTTTCGCTTCGAGTCACTAAAATAAAGGCCTCGTTCTGTGCTTTGGAATGTGCGAGTTCTACCATGGCGAAGGCACAATCTTTGGCAGATATAAAACCCGTTCCACCGGGAGGATAATAGGCCAAACCTTCTTTGATTTTTTTGAAAACACTTGGACTACTTCGTTCAAATGAGCCGGCACCAATGATGAATCCGGGGTGGACGATCAAGGCTTCAATACCTTCTTGCACTCCTCTCCAAATTTCGAGATCAGAAAGGTGTTTGGTGATTCCATAATGGGTATTGAATGCAGAGTTCTTCCATTCGGCATTTTCGTTGAGTGTTTGCCCGGGGTTACTTTTTCCAAGCGATGCAATGCTGCTCACATGAATGATTTTGATTCCCCCCAGGGACAATGCCGCATTCACCACATTGGCGGTTCCTTGCACATTGGTTTCATACATGATTGCACGATCCGTGGAGTGATATGATACAATTGCTGCGGTATGATATACCGTGGAGCAGCCATCAAAGGCGCGGATCAAAGCATCGGTGTCTAACACGTCGCAGATTCGCCATTGAATGGATTGGATCTGTTCTTCGCTGAAACCCATAAATCGAAGCAGAGTCAAGCTTTCCTCTGTGCTTTCCATGGATCTGCAACCAGCCACTACGGGCATCGCACGCTTTAGCAATTCACCAATGAGATGAGCACCTAACATGCCCGTGGCACCCGTGATAAAATTCATTGTGCTAAATTAGTGGAAGTCCTACCTCTTTTGTGTCAGGATGGGAAATCAAATTATTTTGTGATGCAATTGCCATTGCGCACCACGGTGAACAATACATATGGTCTTGTTTTATTGAGGTCAGGAAATTCTTTGAGTCTTACACCTTTGCCAAGGATCACGTCGTCGTCGCTGCGCTGAATGATTTGAAGTGTGTAAGGGTCGTAGTAGGTAATTTCATAGCTATTGCATTGGCCCATGTTGGCAATGGTAGGAGCGATGCTATAGCGATATGGAATGTCGATCCACGGCATAAATGAGATGCCATCTATTCCATCCTTGAATTTGCTTTCCCATTGCGTGAGTATGGATTTTGAATCCAAGGCATGAAATTCCTTTACGGGCAAATTGGCGGGGTTCCAGGTACGGTTCATAAGGATTCCGAAAGCACAATATTTACCTGATGTATTATTTTTCATATACACCACTTCCATTCGCCGTGAATTGGGTGCGCTGCTTCCACCCTCATTCCAATCCACTGACCATGTGGTGTCTTGGGCGAGATCGGTCATGGGGAAAATGATTTCGTGCATGAATCGATTGACCTGACCAAACATTTTCCATCGCGGATGCTCATACATCATACCCCAAGCCATACCCGAGGTTGCATATCCACCAAAGGCATTGCACCAAAGGTCTTTTTCAAACCAGGCATCATCCGTATTCTGGGCGATATCGTTGCCATTTTCACTATGCACTACAGGCTTAGTTACACCGGGATATCCAAGATACTTGCGTTTGCCATTTGTGGAGGCTAGCGGACATTGCAGCCGGTACCATTCGCTCGAGAAGGCCTCATCGTGATTGGTCCATTTTTTCCATCGATCGAATGCCGTGTCATAAGAGCTGTGTGCAATAATGTCGATGTGAGGTGAAATCTGCGCGATGTCGAAATAGGGATCATCGCAAGGAGGGATCTTGCCATACATCTCGTTCATCATAGCTGTGCCGGTATAGGAGCATGCTACCAAATGTGATTGTTGTAAATCTTCTTTGATGAAACGAGCCATTTGATCTGACCATTGACCCACATGATACCGTGTTTGGGCAGTGTGCATGTAGTCAAGGCTTTCCGGGAGTTGGTTGATGAGCCAGCCCCACCAATCATCGGGGTTGCTGGGATCTCCTTGGCGATGGCCCACGTTGTTTGCTTCACTGAGAAGTTCCAAATGTAAAATGGAAGAGGAATACCCGTAACGAGCAAAGAAATACCTCAACTTCTTTTTATAGTAAGATTTGGATTCCTCAGAAGAAAAGAAAGAAGCGGGTTCAGCGTCGCATTTAGTTTTGCTTCGTTCCGTATAATAGCAATATCCTGAATTGCCTTCGTTCCAACGGTCTAGATCTGTCCAGTCCCAAGCGGCGCTAAAAGAATGGGTGAACTGTGTGTGAAGGAGCATACACAATTCCACCTTGAGGTCCAGTGTATCGGCTTTGTCCAAGAGTTGATCCAGCTCCCAAGCCATGAATTGACGGTCGTGGTAGTTGTTTAATTTTTCAAATTCAAAGTCGTATGAAATGGGCGTGAGGATGGTTCGAAAGGCATTGGCTCCAGCCGCTTTCAGTGCTTCCATTTCTTCCAGCATTTTGATGAATGAAGCAGGATGCTCTACTTTTTTTCGGACATCAGTTGAAGGAGATCTCCAGAAACCTTGGCGCCATTCATTGCGAAGTCCACAACAGGGATCATCGTTTCCGTCGTTGTAACAAGTTGCACAGTCCTTGTTGCTCCAGCCATTCACATCTTCCGAAGTGCGCAACTCACAGGTACAGAAATGTGCGGTAAGCAGGTTTTGACCCACAGGAAAAAACAATTTACCATCGCTCCATTGGTAGTATCGATGATTTGGCGATAACTCTAAAGAACCCTCTGTAGGCGCGTTTGAAGTCGCCAAGAACGCGAAAGCCTTAGACTCGAAACTGCCATATCCTTGTACGTTGGCGAAAAGTTTGACATAATGCCAACCCGCTTGTTTGGCTGCATAACGGAACCGAAATGGATGCGGTGTGGCGATGTCTTTCCATGTCCATGCATTCACATCTCCTTGTGTTATTCTTTCCATGTGCTGATAGAAAAAACCATTGATGCGGATGGACTTGCTTGATTGCGGCGTCCATATTTCAGCCCAAACATCCACTTGGTCGGGATCGTATGGATTGAGTCCGTTTTTACCGCCACCATTTTTTCGAAAGAAATCGGAGATGGCCATCATTGTTTTTTCATTCAAGCTCATGCTCCATTCGGTTTTCTCGTACATGCGCACCTCAAATGTTTGAGGTTCATGCCAATGGCCATCGACAGGCTCCCCTTGAATAGTCCTGATTTGTGCAGGGTGCACTTTATCTGCATCGGGACATGGAGGCAGACCCAAGGGGTTTTGAGCCGCAGCATGCAGCGTGAGTATAAATTGGAGGAGCGCAAATACAGCTTGTTTGAATCTCATGGGTGCAGGGCATTGATGCATTCAAAAATAATTCAATTGGTTGCGCGAGTTGACGCTTATGCTGTCATTTTTATATGATTCGGTTTAGTTTTGTGGTCTTGAAGGAACGCTCCGCTCATATTGATCAAATTCTCAAGCGACTCGACCATAAACCGGGCGTCTATCAATATTATGACGAGCACGGTCAGATTCTATATATCGGCAAGGCCAAGAGCCTTAAGAATAGAGTGACCAGCTATTTCAATACCAATTCACATGAAAGTGGAAAGACTCGGATTTTGGTGCGCAAAATTGCCGATATTAAAACCATTGTCGTCGAGACCGAATTGGATGCGCTGCTGCTGGAGAATTCACTCATAAAGAAGTATAAACCAAGGTACAATATCAATCTAAAAGATGATAAGACCTATCCGAGCATTGTGATTGTGAAGGAGCCCTTTCCACGCGTTTTTCCTACTCGCCAGCGAGAACACAAGAACAGCGAGTATTTTGGACCGTATGCTTCAGGCAAAATGATGCACGCTGTTTTGGACTTGATCAAAAAGTTGTATCCCATACGGACATGCACCTTGCCGCTGTCGTCCAAAAATATTGAAGCGGGGAAGTTCAAGGTATGTTTGGAATATCATTTGGGCAATTGTTTGGGCCCTTGCGCTGGCAAACAAACTGAGGAATCATATGCATCAAGTATTCAAGGCATTCGGGATATTCTCAAAGGAAATTATTCCGATTTGATTCGAGGGTACAAGAGACTGATGAATGATTGCGCGGCGCGATATGCGTTTGAAGAGGCTCAACAATATAAGACCCGCATCGATACCTTGGAGCTCTTTCAAGCGCGCAGTACCATAGTGACTGCTGACATTCATAATGTGGATGTCTTTTCGTTGGTGAGCGATGCCAACGGCGGTTATGTCAATTACATGAAGGTCAACAATGGAGTAATTGTGCAGAGCTACAGCACGGAGATCAAAAAGAAAATGGATGAGAGCGAAGAGGAGATGCTGACGTTCGCGGTCATTCAAATAAGAGATATTTTTCATAGCACCAGTGATTTCATACTGGTTTCTCACGCATTGGATCTGCAATTAGAAGGTATTGATATTCATCTACCGCAGCGCGGAGACAAACGCAAGTTGATCGATCTTTCCCTGAAGAATAGCACTCAGTATATGCTTGATGCGCAGAAGCAAATTGAGTTGGTGGATCCAGAGCGGCACACCAATAGGATATTGCAAACGGTACAAAAAGACCTCCGACTTCAAACGCTGCCGGTCCACATCGAGTGTTTTGATAACAGTAACATTCAAGGAGCGCATGCAGTGAGTGCATGCGTGGTATTCAAGCAGGCGCGCCCCAGCAAGGCGGATTATCGCATCTTCAATCCTAAGACAGTTGAAGGGCCGAATGATTTCGACACCATGAAGGAGGTGGTGTACCGCCGATACAAGCGGCTGCAAGAAGAGGGCGAGTCTTTGCCCCAATTGATCATTATTGACGGAGGCAAAGGCCAGTTGAGTGCGGCGCTTGAGAGTTTGGATGTATTGGGTTTGCGGGGAAAAATTGCCATCATTGGAATTGCCAAGAAGTTGGAAGAAATATATTTTCCAGGCGATTCGTTGCCCATTTATTTGGACAAGCGCAGCGAGACCCTCAAGCTCATACAGCAGCTGCGCGATGAGGCCCATCGTTTCGGAATCACGCGTCACCGCAATAAACGCAGCAAAGATGCCTTGCGCTCAGAGCTCACAGAGATCAAAGGCGTTGGAAATCATACTACTCAAACCTTGTTGGTTCATTTTGGGTCAGTGCATGCTATAAAGGAAGCGAGTTTGGAGGAGCTCGAAAAGGCTGTGAATAATCGCGCTGCGGGTATTGTGTATCGTTATTTTCATGGCCAATAAAAGGGCTTTACGAATGTGATAAATCTTTGATATTAACCCGCACTCCAATATCTTTACCCGCACAAGCTTATGTCCAACGATTCAACGCAACACCGCTGTAAAGTATACCTTTCGGATGAAGGGTTTGGGCATATCGTTCGTCAGCGCGCTGTAGTGGAGGAGCTTATGCGTGTGTTGCCAAGCACACAAGTCACGGTGCAAACAAGCGTGCAGGCGGAAACAGCGCAACGGTACATCGAGTGCGATCATTTCATCCGTCGTTTTAATAATATTCTATGGGATAAGCAGCCCAATGGTTCCCCCGATTTGCCAGCGATCACCAAACGATTTTCAAGCTATCTCGAGACTTCGAATGATTATATCAAATCGGAATTGAGTGAATATGATTACGATTTTACAATCACCGATTTTGTGTATGAGGCCTTTGAAGTGGCGGCATTAAAGCGAGTTCCTGCTTTTGGCATAGCACATTTTACGTGGGATTGGTTTTTTTGTAAACTATATCCACCGCCATTGCATATAGCTGTGGTGCGTCATTTTATGAAATTGGCGGAGCAAGCTACGAGGCTCTATTTTCCGCCATTCACTCCCGAAGAAATTTTACATTATCACAAAGGTAGAGCCAAGGAAGTACCGTTGATTTTGCGTCAGAGTATGTCGCCCAAAAAGCTATATGATGACAATCGTTTCAAAGTGTTGATCATGGACAGCGGTGCTGGAGTGCTTGCTGAGTCCATTCGCAAAGCCTTGCACACCGTCAAGGATTTAAGCGATTATACATTTTATGTATCGCAAAAATTGTACACCCAACAAGACAATGTAAAAGCCATACCCACCGAAGAATTGATGGTGGACTATGTGGCTGATATGGATTTGGTCATAGGTCGCGCGGGATTCAATACCATCAGTGAATGTGTAGGGTTGCGCACTCCTATGTTGCTCATTGGTGAAGCAATGAATCCAGAGATGAATGAAAATATTTTGATGCTTAAACGGCAACATTTGGGCTCCTTCATTTCTATGGACACCTTTGAGCGAGGATTAGACAAGTATTTACCTGCTTTCATTAAGCATGAGTATGCTTTTATCAAGGCAGAAATGCAACAACACGAGATAGCGACCAATGGCGCCGAGGTCATTGTGCAAGATATTTTAAATCATCTATGAGAACCATTGCGATTATTCCAGCGCGGGGAGGGAGCAAGCGATTGCCCAAAAAAAATATTTTCCCTTGGCATAACAAGCCATTGATGGCATATACCATCGAAGTCTGCCAAGCGTGCCCTTTTATTGATGCGGTGTATGTAAGCAGCGACGATGAGGAGATATTAGCGGTGGCGCAGCAATATGGTGCCATACCATTAGCACGCCCTGCGCATTTGGCAGATGACCATGTGCCTAAAATTGTGGCAGTGCGTCAGGCTAGTGAAGACCCCGCGGTTGGTATCCTTGATCGAGATGATATCATCATTGTGGCGCAAGCGAACTCGCCAACAATGCAAGCCACACAATTGGAGCAAGCATGGCAAATGATGCAAGCACACCATCTTTGGGAAGTCATGAGCACAAGTGCTGATGGAGTGCAGAATGCCGCATTTAGACTGGTGCGACAACATGCTTTATACAATACATTTTTAAGCGCTCATTGCGGTTTTATAGTAGCGGAGAATCCAGACATTCATACCTTGGAAGACTTAGAAGCATTGGACAAGAAATAGAAAATGATAAGTAGAATAAAATTAAATGGCGTCCATGCGCATGGTTTCCATGGTTGCTGGCCAGAAGAAGAAGTGGTAGGTGGTGCTTACATTATTGACGTTGCAATTGACTACGATTTCACTGCCGCCGCACATGACGATGACTTGACCAAAACCATCGACTACGTCGCTATCAAGGAAATTATTTATAGCGAAATGGCAGTGCGTGCTAAGTTGATTGAGACGGTAGCTCACCGCACGCGAAATCGCATCATCCAATCGTTTCCAATGCAACGAGGCGTTTGGGTGAAGATCACCAAAGTAAATGCACCTATGGGAGGACATGTTGAGAATGTCAGCGTCGAAGTAGGTTAATACATAGATCAATGAACAAACAATTGCAATTGCGTTTTTTGGCTGAACCTGGCGA